>JBFXEM010000141.1:0-5928 GCA_050180135.1 Solirubrobacterales bacterium
AGACGACCGAACGGGTGCTCGCCGCTCACCTGCGCAGCCAGGACCGGCTCGAAGACTCGGGCGGAGCCCCAACCGGCTGGATCTCGGCGGTCGTCGGACTCGCCAGCTTCGAGACCGGCGGTTCCGAGGAGGGCTAAGTCGCAGCGGGGCGGGCGGGCGCCCCGCCGCCGGCCGCTACTCCCACTCGATCGTCGCCGGCGGCTTCGAGGAGATGTCGAGGGCGACGCGGTTGACGTCGCGGATCTCGTTGATGATCCGGTTGGAGACGCGCTCGAGCAGGTCGTAGGGCAGCCTCGCCCAGTCGGCGGTCATCGCGTCGTCGGAGGTGACGGCGCGGATCACGATCGGGTACGCGTAGGTGCGACCGTCGCCTTGGACACCGACCGAGCGCACCACCGGCAGCACGCAGAACGACTGCCAGAGCTGGCGGTAGAGCTCGGCCGCGCGGATCTCCTCCTGCAGGATCGCGTCGGCGGAACGGAGGATGTCGAGGCGCTCTTTGTTGACCTCGCCGCCGACGATCCTGATTCCCAGCCCCGGGCCGGGGAAGGGCTGGCGCCAGACCATCCGTTCCGGCAGCCCGAGCTCGGCGCCGACGGCGCGGACCTCGTCCTTGAACAGCATCCTCAGCGGCTCGACCAGCTCGAACTCGAGGTCGTCGGGGAGGCCGCCGACGTTGTGGTGGGACTTGATCGTCGCCGCGTGGTCGGAGCCGCCGGACTCGATCACGTCCGAGTAGAGCGTGCCCTGGACCAGGAAGGAGACGTCTTCGAGCTTCTCGGCCTCGTCCTCGAAGACGCGGATGAACTCGTTGCCGATGATCTTTCGCTTGGTCTCGGGATCGTCGACCCCGGCAAGCTTCGCGAGAAAGCGCTCTTCGGCGTCGACATGGACCAGCGGAATGTCGAACTGGGCGAAGGTCTCGACCACCTGTTCGGCCTCGTTCATCCGCATCAGGCCGTGGTCGACGAAGACGCAGGTCAGCTTCTTGCCCACCGCCCTGTGCACCAGCATCGCCGCTACCGAGGAGTCGACGCCGCCGGAGAGGCCGCAAATGACCCGGCCCTCGCCGACCTGGGCGCGGATCTTCTCCACCTGTTCGGCGATCACGGACTCCGGAGACCACTGCTGCACGCAGCCGGCGACGTCACGCAGAAAGCGGGTCAGGATCTCGGTCCCGTAGGGCGTGTGGACGACCTCGGGGTGGAACTGGATGCCGTAGAGACCGCGGTCGGGCAGCTCGCAGGCGGCGACCGGCGAGCTCGGGCTCGAGGCCAGCGCCGTGAACCCCTCAGGCGCCTCGAAGACGGCGTCGCGGTGGCTCATCCAGCAGCTCTGCTCCTCGGGCAGGCCGCCGAGCAGACGCCCGCCGCCGTCGGTGAGGACCAGGTCGGTGCGGCCGAACTCGCCCGCCTCGGCCGACTCGACGCGGCCGCCGAGCGCCAGCACCATCGCCTGCATGCCGTAACAGATGCCCAGCATCGGGATTTCGAGATCGAGCAGCTGAGTCGGGAACGGCGGCGCTCCAGGCTCGTAGACCGAGGCTGGACCGCCCGAGAGCACCAGCGCCTTCGGCGCCCGCTCGCGGATCTTCTCGACCGCGGTGGTCGAGGGCAGCAGCTCGGCGAAGACGCCGCATTCGCGGATCCGGCGGGCGATCAGCTGCGAGTACTGGCCGCCGAAGTCGAGGACCAGGACCTCCTCGAAGGCGCGCACGTCCTCAGCGGACAGGTCGCCACCAGGCTCGACGAGCAACTCGCCGTCGGGTCTGGCGGCGACGCCCTCAGTCATCCGAAACGGCTACTCCCGCCGAGACGGCGGCACGACCGTTGGAGCCCATGCCCACGGACTGCTCGTTCTGGAGCTTCTTGCCCTCGCTCATCAGCGCCGGCGCGACCATCACCTCAGCCCGCTGGAAGGAGCGGATGTCCTCGTAGCCACAGGTGGCCATCGAGGTTTTCAGCGCCCCCATCAGGTTGAAGGTGCCGTCGTTCTCCTGGGCGGGACCGAGCAGGATCTCCTCCATCGTCCCGTCCTGCTTGGTCGAGACGCGCGTACCGCGCGGCAGCGAGGGATGGAAGGTCGCCATCCCCCAGTGGAAGCCGCGACCGGGAGCCTCCTTGGCCCGGGCCAGCGGCGAGCCGACCATGACCGCGTCGGCACCGCAGGCGATCGCCTTGGAGACGTCGCCGCCGGTGCGCATGCCCCCGTCGCCGATCACGTTCACGTACTCGCCCGTCTCCAGCATGTGCTGGGCGCGGGCGGCGGCGACGTCGGCGATCGCGGTCGCCTGCGGAACCCCGAGGCCGAGCACGCCGCGGGTGGTGCAAGCGGCGCCGGGACCGACGCCGACCAGGACGCCGACCGCTCCGGTCCGCATCAGGTGCAGCCCGGTCGAGTAGGAAGCGCAGCCGCCCACCACGGTCGGAACCGGCACTTCGGAGATGAACTCCTTCAGGTTCAGCGGCTCGACCGTGGTCGAAACGTGTTCGGCCGAGATCACCGTGCCCTGGATGACGAGGATGTCGAGGCCGGCCTCGACCGCCGCCTCGTAGTGGTCGCGCACTTTTTGCGGGGTCAGGGAGCCGCAGACGACGGCGCCACGCGCCTTGATTTCGGCCACCCGCTTGGAGATCAGCTCCTCCTTGACGGGCTCCATGTAGATCTTCTGCATCATCCGGGTCGCCTCGTGCTTGGGAGCGGCGGCGATCGCCTCCAACTTCTCCTCGGCGTCCTCGAAGCGGGTCCAGATCCCCTCCAGGTTCAGCACCCCGAGCCCACCAAGCTCGTTTACGAGCACCGCGGTGTCGGGGCTGACGACGCCGTCCATCGCCGAGGCGACCAGCGGGATGTCGAAGCGATAGGGACCGAGGGTCCAGGTGATGTCGATGTCGTCAGGATCGCGGGTGCGACGCGACGGGACGATTGCGATGTCGTCGAATCCGTATGCGCGCCGCCCCTTCTTGCCGCGACCGATTTCGATTTCCAAGTTAGTCCTCCAGGGCTGGCGTTGAATAGCCAGCCTACACTTCCGCGGGGACCTCCAAATCGTGGACCGCGACCTCGCCGAGCAGCCGCTCGACCTGATTGCGGTCGACGGTGCCGGCACCGAAGTGCTGGGTCGACTCGGCGCCACAGGCGACGCCGTAGGCGAGGCAATCCTCGGCCGAGCGGCCCTCGTAGCGGGCGGCGACGTAACCGGCGAGGAAGGCGTCGCCCGATCCGACCGTCGAAACCGGCTCCAGCGGTTCGGTGTGGACCTCGAGCAGGCGCCGCTCGGCACCCTCGCCGACCGCGGCCACGCAGCCCTCGGGCCTGGTGATCGCGGCCTCGACCGCGCCGAGCCGGACCAGCTCGTTGAGGCCGGCGGCGAGATCGCCGCCGTCGGAGAACTCCTGGCCGACCAGCTCCTCGGCCTCGCGCTCGTTCGGGGTGACCATCGAGGCACCGGCCCGGACGCCCTCCATCATCGCCTCGCCCTCGGCGTCGAGGACGACGGCGACGCCGCGGCGGCTGAGGTCGGCGATCAGGCGTGCGTAGAGGTCGTCGCCGGCGCCCGGCGGCAGCGAGCCGGCGAGAACGCAGATCTTGGCGCCGCTGGAGAGATAACCGATCCGTTCAAACAGGCGCTTGACCTCCTCGGGGCTCACCGCGGGGCCGCGCTCGTTGATCTCGGTCTGGTCGCCGGAGGTGGGATCGATCACCGCCAGGTTGATCCGCGTCTCGGCCGCAATTCGCGTGAAATCCGTCAGCACCGACTCCTCGCGCAGCTGTTCGAGCACCCGCGTTCCGGTCGGCCCGCCGACGAAGCCGGCGGCGATCACCGGCCGCCCGAGCAGGGTCAGGGCGCGGGCGACGTTGATGCCCTTGCCGCCGGCAACGGTACGGCTCTCTACCGCGCGATGGCGGCGCGCGAGGCGAAAGTTCGGAACCGCAACGGTGCGGTCGACCGCCGCATTGAGCGTCACCGTGAGGATCACTTCGCGTCCACCTGGGTCAGTGCTCCTTGTTCGTTCAGCGGGACAGCCGGCGGTAAAGCGCTACCCCACCCATCAGTATCACGAACACGGCGATCGCGATAGGGATCAAGTTGTTGCCGACGAAGTCCCGCACGCGGTCGAAGGTGCTCGCCTCCGGCACCGCCCGCGCCGCCCGCAACGGCACCGCTCCGGCCCGCATCCCCTCGACGTAGACCCTGGCTTTGCCCAGCACGGCGCCGCGCCGGATCGGCCCCTCGACCTCGTCCGGCGCGCTCACCTTCAGCTCCAATTGCTGGCCCTTGCGCAAACCGACGTCGAGGCTCCTGGCGGCGCGCAGCGGCAGCGAGCCGCCCGAGTAGCGGATCGAGGCTTCGGCCAGTTCCTCGCCCTTGTGGACCGGTTCGCGCCGCTTGTACTGGGAGAAGCCGTATTCGAGCAGCGCCAGGTTGTCGTAGTAGCGGGTTTCGTCGGTGGGAGCGGCGATCGCGACCGAGATCAGGTCGATCCCCTTCTTGCGTCCGGAGCCGACGAGGACGTAGCCGGCGCCCCAGGTGTGGCCGGTCTTGACGCCGGTCACCCACGGCTCCATCAGCAGCAGTTCGTTGATCGTGTTGATCCGCCGCGGCGGCCGCACGCTGCGCAGGACGACGCTGCGGGTGTCGGAGATCTTCGCGAAGGCGGGGATCCGCAGCAGTCGCTGGGTCAGCGTCAGCAGGTCGCGGGCGCTCGAGTAGTTGCGCTTGTCGTCAAGCCCGATCGGGTTCGCGTAGTGGGTGTTGGAGAGGCCGAGCGCGGCGGCGTAGCGGTTCATCAGCGCGACGAACTTCTTCTGCGTGCCGGCGGCGGCGATCGCCAGGGTGTGGGCGGCGTCGTTGCCGCTGCGCAGGATCAGGCCGTAGATCAGGTCGCGGACGCTGATCTGCTGCCCGGTCCGCATCCCCAGCAGCGACTCGCCGTATTCGGCGTCGTAGGGGGCGGCGCGGACGATCTTGTCGAGCGGCAACTCCTTCATCGCCACGTACGCGGTCATCAGCTTCGTCGTGCTGGCGATCGGCAGCCGCTCCGCGGCCGCCTGGGAGAGCAGGACCTCACCGCTGCGGCCGTCGATCACGGCCCACGCCTTGGCTTCGATCCCAAGCTTTTCGGCCGGCGTTTCCGGCTTCGGCTTCTCCGCCTTGCCCTGTTTGCCCTGCCCGGCGTCCTGCTTTTGGGCTCCGCCCTGCTTGGCGTCCTGTTTTTGGGCTCCGCCCTGCTCTTGGGGAGTCTGCGCTGCAGGCGCGGCGGCGGCGGGCGCGACCGCGAGCAGGCAGGCGCACAGCACCGCCAGCAGGGCGACGCCGAGTCGGGGCACCCTCATCGCAGCTTCAGCTTTTCGCCTTCGACCAGGATCTGCGGGTCGACTTCGGGATTCAGTTCCTTCAGTTCGGTGACCGGGACCCCGGTCTGGGCGGAGATGCTCGTCAGCGTGTCGCCCGGCTTGACTTCGTAGCTGGCCGCTTTCGTCCGCGGCTTCTTTTCTTTGTGCTGAGCCTGCTGGTGGCTCTTGTTGCCCGACTTCTTGTCGGTGTCCTCGACGGCGCCGGAGACGATCAGGAAGACGGCAGCGATCGCCGCCGCCAGGGCGAGGATGGCGAGGATGCGGGCGAAGACGCTGGTGCGTTTTTCCATTTGACCGGGTCGTGACGAGTTGAGAACGGTGAATCGGAGCGGCTGATCGTAGTGGCGAGCGGCGCCGCTAGGCGGTGGAAATGTCCCAAACCGCGGCCCGCAGCCGCTCGGCGGCGGCGGCCGGGTCGGGATCGCCGGCGATCGCCCGCGATGCGGGCACGATCGCCGCGGCTGGCCCGGCGCTGAAGGCGGCGCCGAGCAGCTCGGGCTGCCCTCCCTGGGCGCCGACGCCCGGGATCAGGAAGATCGAGCGCGGCATCAGCTCGCGCAGGCGGGCGAT
>JBFXEM010000142.1:0-5917 GCA_050180135.1 Solirubrobacterales bacterium
GCGGCGGCGTGCGCGGGATCGGTCGAAGGACTGCTCGCGACACCAAGGCAGACGCCGACGCCGAGCAGGAGGACGATTCCGACCGCGAGCAGTTCACGCCTGAAGGATGCGGGGACGAGTTTCATACCCCGCTTTTCGGCGATCCCCACCCCCGACTTGAACCTGAGGTAGCGATCGTGCACGCATGGCGTGCATTGAGACGACCTCGGGGTCAGCCGCCCTCGGCGCGGACGATCGCCGCGTGGGTCTCGGCGGCGAGGTCGGGGTCGGCGAGGTCGATCGCCGGCGGCAGCTCGATGTGGAGGTCGTCGGAGCGGTCGAGGCGGACGCGCAGGCCGGCGGCGGCGCGGCAGTCGAGCACGTGGCCGCCGCGCGAGCGGTCCTCGCTGATGAAGTGCAGGTGGTAGCCGGCGACCTCGATCCCCTCCACGTAGGCGGGGAAGCGGAAGCCCAGCATCGTCCCCTCGACCTCGCGCAGCTCGAAGACGTGCTGGTCGGCGACGACCTCGGTCAGCGGCCGGTAGGGCTGCTCCTGGGCCGGGACCGAGCGGGCGCGCACCGCCTCGAAGCGGCCGTCGAGGCGAACCGCGCAGGAGGAGGCGCCGGGCCCGACCAGCTCGTCGAGGCGCTCCAGCAGCCGCGGCTGGTCCAGCGCCTCGTCCAGCCGCGCCTCGACCGTCGGCTCGAACCGGGTCACGACCGCGAACGGGGTCTTCGCCTCCGGCGCGACCGGGTGCACCCGACCGTCGACGTCGGCGCGCCAGAACTCACCGTCGAGGGCGATCATCTCGCCGTCGAGCCGGTTCAGCGTGCCCAGCCCGAGGTCGCCGTGCTCGGCCAGCTCGGCGAAGCTGAGGTCGCCGTCGTAGGCCCCTTCCAGCAGCGCCCCGATCGTCGAGGCCTGGAAGAGCACGTGCGAGTCGCGCTCGGCGTGCAGGTCGCCGCGGCGCATCGACTCCACGTGCAGCGATCTGATCCAGCGCTCGTCCAGCACAGCGCCAGTGTCCCAGCTGGGCGAGACCGCCGGGTCTCTGCGGTTGGGCGCGGTAGGCTGGCCGCGCTCGTGTCCGGGGGTTTCAAGCGATCGGGAGTGTTCGGGATCGTCGGCGTCTTCGTCGTCGCCGCGCTGGTCGCCGCGATCGCCCTGACGATGGGCCAGGGCGACCCCAACCCGAAGCTGGCGCTGGGGCTGATCTTCGGCGTCATCGCGCTCTTCATGGTCGTCCTCTTCGCCCTGCAGCGCTCCGACCTCGAGCGCGCCGCCGGCGGCGACGCCGCCACGACCAGCCGCGCCGCCGCCGAAGGCGGCCGCCAGGTCGAGAACCCGACGACGATGCCCGAGCCCGAGCTGTGGGCGGCCATGGCGATCGCTCCGATCGACGCCGACGCGGTCCGCGCCCGCGACGAGGTCTGGGACGTCGGCCGCCGCAGCATCCGCCTCGGGATGGTGATCACGGTGCTGATCTTCCTCACGGTGCCGGCGATCTACATGCTCGAATCGTTCGTGCCGCTGCTGATCGGCGGGCCGCTGATCGTGATCGCCGCCCTCTACGGCTCGTTCCGCGCAATCGGCCCCGGCGGCGAGATCGATCAGAGCTACGAGCGCACCGACCGGGCGATGGCGCCGCTCGGGCTGGCCGTGACGGAGCGCCCCGAGGGCGGCTTCGAGATGCGCTCGCCGATCATGCCCGGCTTCGACTACCGGCTGCGCGGCTGGACCGTGCTCAGCGGCCGGCGCCACGGCCGCGGCGTCGTCGTCCGCATCGGCGGCCACGAAGACGCCGGCGGCAGCGAGGTCGCGGTCGCGACCCCCTCCGCAACCGAGTGGAGCGCTCGCTCCCGGGACGGCCGCGTCCGCCCCGGCGACGGCACCCCGGCCGCGGCCGCCGCGGCGCTGGCCGCGGTCCCGAGCTCAACCCGCTGGAAGCGGGTCACGGTCGAGGCCGGGCCCGAGGGCCTGTTGGTCACCCGCAAGAAGGGCGACCCGCGCGACTGGCTCTGCGACCTCTGGTTGGCCGAGCGGCTCGCGGCAGCCTCCGAGTAGCCGACACGCCGCCGAGCGCGGCGCCATGCAAGCATCAGCCCCATGGCTGCGATCGAGCTGCAGGGGGTCGTCAAGCGGTTCGGGCCGATCGCGGCTGTGAACGGCCTCGACCTCGACGTGCCCGAGGGGATCTGCCTCGGGCTGCTCGGCCCCAACGGGGCCGGCAAGTCGACGACGATGCGGCTGCTGACCGGCCAGGCGATCGCCGACGAGGGCTCGCTGCGGGTGCTCGGCTTCGAGCTGCCGAAGGAATCGAAGCCGGCGCGGGCGGCGATGGGCGTCGTCCCCCAGCTCGACAACCTCGACGTCGACGTCACCGTCGAGGACAACCTCGCCGTCTACGCTCGCCTCTACCGGGTCGCCGACGTCGGCGCCGCGGTCGACCGGGCGCTGCAGATCGCCCGCCTCGGCGACCGCCGCACGGCGGAGGTCGACAAGCTCTCCGGCGGGATGCGCCGGCGCCTGCTGCTGGCCCGCGGCCTCGTCCACGACCCCGACCTGATCCTGCTCGACGAGCCGACCGTCGGACTCGACCCGCAGATCCGCACCGAGCTGTGGACCCTGATCGACCAGCTGCGCTCGCGCGGGACGACGATCCTGATGTCGACCCACTACATCGAGGAGGCCGAGCGGCTGGCCGACGAGGTCGCGGTGATGCACCAGGGCCGGATCATCAGCCGCGGCCGCCCCGCCGACCTGATCGCCGAGCACGCCGGCCGCCAGACCGCCGAGGTCTACGCGCCGCCGGCGCGCCTGGCCGAGCTGCGCGCCGCCGCCGAGGCGGAGGGCCTGCGGGTCCGCCCGGCCGGGCCGGCGATCGCGATCGTCGGCTCCGAGCGGGCCCGCGACGGCGTCGTCCCCGAGGACGCCGTGATCCGGGCGGCCACGCTCGAGGACGTCTTCGTCCTGCTGACCGGCGAGGAGGCCGAGTGAGCGCCCAGCCCGAGACCGTCGCGGCAACCGCCGTCAAGGCGCCGCGCCCGAAGGCGATGCGGCGGCTGGAACCGCCGGCGATCGCCGGCGTGATGAGCCGCGAGGTGGCGAACTTCCGCACCTACTGGAAGGGCACGACCTTCTCCAGCGTGCTCGAACCGCTGGTCTACCTGCTGGCCTTCGGGCTCGGCCTCGGCGCCACCCTGGTCGACGAAGTCGAAGGCGTCCCCTACATCCAGTTCGTCGGCACCGGCATGGTCGCGACCGCGGTGATCTTCTCCTCCGCCCTGCCCTCGATGTTCGGCACCTTCGTCAAGCACCGCTTCCAGAACACCTACGAAGCGATCCTGGCGGCGCCGGTCGACGTCGAAGAGCTGGTCACCGCGGAGATGATCTGGATCGCCCTGCGCTCGGCCGTCTACGGCTGCGTGCCGCTGATCGTCACCTTCTTCTGGGGCCTCGAACCGGCACCGGGGATGCTGCTGGTCCCGTTCTTCGCCTTCGTCACCGCGCTCGGCTTCGCCGGCTTCGGGATCACGATGGCGGCAGTGGTCGCCAAGATCGACCAGTTCAACTACGTGACGGCGCTGTTCATCACGCCGCTCTTCCTCGTCGCCGGCACCTTCTTCCCGATCTCCGGCCTGCCCGAGGGCGTGCAGGTGGTCGCCAACGTCAACCCGCTGCACCAGCTGGTCGAACTGGTCCGCGGCGGCGCCTTCGGCTTCGAGGCCGTGGACATCCTTCGCTTCGCCTTCCTCGTCGCCTTCGCGCTGGTCACCTGGCGCTTCGCGGTCAACCGCTTGGGCAAGCGCCTGATCGACTGAGGCGCTCGCCGCGCCCGGCCCGGCGTTCGCACTCCTTGCCCGGATCGGCAAGAAGTGCGAACTCTCGAAGTTATGGACCGTGCACCCGCCTTCGAAACGAAGTCACCGGGCGTGTCCGTCGCTTATGGCTCGAGCCGGGCTCGCCTGCGGCACCCGCGGCATCCGCTTAAGGCTGCTTCCTTCCGGACCTGACCTGATTCGCGTGCCCACGTCGCGCAGGACCCGGCCGTCAACGCCGCCGCGACGCACTGACCCCGACGGCCAGTCCCTCGAACGGGAATTCGGCCCCGCTAGAGCGGATTGCGGGTTACAAGGCACCGCTGATTCCCCGCCTAGCACGGTCCGATAGCGATCCTACCGGCCCGGACGTAGGATGCGCACTTGCCCGTCCTGCCGCTGCCGCTCGCCGAGATCGAAGTCGACTCCCAGTCGTTCTTCGCGATCGTCGTCGTCGCCGCCCTGGCGGCGATCACCGTCGCCGTCCTGCCCAAGCGCTTCGCGCCACCGGTGGTGGTGCTCGAGCTGATCCTCGGGATCCTGATCGGGCCCGAAGTCCTCGACATCGCGAAGACCGACGACTTCGTCAACTTCTTCTCCAACCTCGGCCTCGGGATGCTCTTCTTCTTCGCCGGATACGAGATCGACTTCGACCGCATCAAGGGCATGCCGATGAAGCTCGGTGCCTGGGGCTGGGTGCTCTCGGTCGCGCTCGCCTACGGGATCGGCGGCGTCCTCGCGGCGGCCGGGATCATCGTCTCCTTCCTCTACACCGGCTCGGCGATGGCGACGACGGCGATCGGCACGCTGATCCCGATCCTGCGCGACAACGGCGAGCTGAAGACCCGCTTCGGCACCTACTTGCTGGCGGCCGGCGGCGCCGGCGAGTTCGGCCCGATCCTGCTCGTGACCTTGGTCCTCTCGACCACCAACCCGATCCACGAGGCGGCGATCCTGCTCGCCTTCGTCGCGCTGGCGCTGATCCTCGCGCTGGGCTCGATCCGCTACGCCTGGCGCGGCTGGCCGGCGCTGGAACGGACCTTCGAGTCGAGCAGCCAGCTCGCCGTGCGACTGACCGTGGTGCTGGTCTTCGGGCTGGTCGCGCTGGCCGGCGAGCTCGGCCTCGACATCCTGCTCGGCGGCTTCGTCGCCGGGATGATCACGCGCCTGGCCCTGAAGGGCCAGGAGGTCAAAGTCTTCGAGTCGAAGCTGACCGCGGTCGGGTTCGGCTTCTTCGTCCCGTTCTTCTTCGTCACCAGCGGCATCGCCTTCGACCTGGCGGCGCTCAGCTCGGCGGAAGCGATCGCGAAGCTGTTCATGTTCTTCGGCCTCTTCCTGGTCGTACGCGGGGCGCCGGCGCTGCTGCTCTACCGCGGCGTGCTCAGCGCCCGCGACCGCGCCGCCCTCGCCTTCTACTCGGCGACCGAGCTCCCGCTCGTGGTCGCGATCACGACGATCGCGACCGAAACCGGCCACATGAAGACCTCGACCGCGGCCGGCCTGGTCGGCGCCGCGATGCTCTCGACCCTGGTCTTCCCGTTCGTCGGGCTCGCCCTGCGCAAGAAGGCCGAGGCCGAAGGGGAAGGGGACGAACCCCTTCCCCCTGGCGCGGTCACCCCGGCTAGCGCTTGATCAGCTTCAGCCGCTTGTAGACGGTGGCCTTGGCCTTGCCGGCCTTGACCGTCTGCTTGAACAGCAGCTTCCTCTTCGCCGCGACCTTGGTCCGCAGTTTCGGCTTTACCCGCAGCACCAGCTGCTTGGTCTTGCCCTTGGCGATCTTCGCCGTGCGCTTGGTCGTCACCGGCTTGCCCTTCTTCAGCAGGCCCTGGACGGTGACCTTGCAGGCGCGACCGACCCTGGCCGGGCACTTCGCCTTGACGAAGATCCGCTTGCCCTTCTTGAGGATCGCCGGTCCGACCAGGCTGTTTTGCATCAGCGAGGTCAGGCTGGAGTTGGTGAGACCGTTGCCGCTCCCGCCACCGCCGTTGCCTCCGCCGCCGCCCGAGCCACCGACCGTGATCGAGACGTTGTCGAAGCGCGCCGCGGCCGAGCCGAGCAGGCCGACGTTGGCCAGCGACGAGCTCGTTTCCGAGTCGATCAGGATCGCGTAGGTGTGGCC
>JBFXEM010000143.1:0-5915 GCA_050180135.1 Solirubrobacterales bacterium
GCTCTTGGTGACCCTGACCAGGCCGTTGCCCTTGAGCACGAGCCTGCCTGGATTCGGGACGTTCACGGTCAGCGTCGCCGTTCCCCTCTTCCTGTTCAGCTTCAGCTTCCCGAACTTGAACTTGTTCGAGGGGGTGACGGTGACGAGGATCGGGGCGGGAGGGGGCGGACAAGGCGGCAGCGCCGTGCCGGGCTCGCCGTAGCGGCGCACTTTCGAGGAGTCGGCGGCGCCGTCGTAGTCGGAGACGAAGAAGGCTCCTCGGCAGTCTCGCGCCAGCCCGGCGGCGCCCTCGGCGGCGAACTCGGAGACGAAGGTGCCGGCGGCGCTGAAGGTCTTCACCGCTTCGGTCGCTTCGTCGACGACGTGAACCGCGCCGGTGGCGTCGAGCGTCAGCGCCGATGCCCCGTCGAGCGCCTGGGGACCGAGGTCGCCGAAGCGGCGCAGGAAGGCGCCCTGCGGAGTGAAGACCGCGACGCCGGAGGTGAACCCGTTGTAGGCGACGTAGAGGTTGCCGTCCGGCCCGACCGCGACGTCGGTCGGATAGTCCAGCGATCCCGTCCCTTCGTCTTCGCCTTCCCGGCAGCTCGTCGTGCAGACGTCGGGGTTGCCGGGGCCGCCGTTGACGCCCTTGCCGAAGGCGAAGAGAAAGGCGCCCTCGAGGCTGTAGACGGTGACCCTGTTCAGTTCCCCGTCCGCGGCGTAGAGCGCCGGGCCCGCGATCCCGATCCCTTCCAGCTGCCGGAAGGCACCGGCCGATTCGTCGAATTCGCCTTCTTGGCAACCCGTGCCCGCGTCGCAGCGGTTGCCGCCGCCCGGTTTCACGTCCTTGCCGAAGGCGTAGAGGAAGCTCCCGGTCCCGGTGAAGACGTCGACGCGTGCGTTGCCGTGATCGCTGACGAAGACCCGGCCGCCCCCGTCGACCGCCAGGTCGCCGGGCTGCGACATCGCTCCCGCGGCGGTCGAAGCCGGGTAGTCGAGCGTGCCTTCCTGGCAGACGGTCGTGCAGACGTTCGCCCCCGTCCCGCCGACGTCCCTGCCGAAGGCGCGCACGAAGGCGCCGGCCACCGAGAAGACGGAGATGCGGTTGCTGCCTTCCTCGGCGACGTAGAGCTCGGATTCGGATCCGAAGGCGAGGCCCTGCGGGCCACGCAGCTTGCCGGCGCCGGCTTTCGGGTCGAAGCCGCCGAAGCTGGCGAGCTCGCCGATCGCCGCTCCCGCGCCGGCCGGCGCGAGCAGCGCCGCGCAGAACGCGACCAGTGCGAGCAGCGAGAATCGGGTCGAGCGCGAGCGGAGCATGCCGGGGCGTGAAGCCTCGCAGGCAAGTACTAGCCGAGCAACCCCAAAACTTGGCGAACCGCGGTCTCGAGGTCGGGATCGGTGACCAGGTCCGGGTCCTCCGGCGCCTCGTAGGGAGCGCCGACGCCGGTCAGGTTGGTGATCTCACCGGCCCGCGCCTTCGCGTAGAGGCCCTTGGGGTCGCGCCGTTCGCACTCCTCCAGCGGCGTGTCGACGAAGACCTCGAAGAAGGGGATGCCGGCCTCGACGTGGGCGGCGCGGACCTTGTCGCGCTCACCGCGGTAGGGGCTGACCAGGGAGACGATCGAGACCGTCCCGGACTCGGCCAGGATCCGCGCCACCTCGCCGACCCGGCGCACGTTCTCGGCCCGGTCGGACTCGCTGAACCCGAGGTCGGCGTTGAGGCCGTGGCGCAGGTTGTCGCCGTCGAGCATGTAGGCGGAGCGGCCGCTGGAGACGAGGCTGTGCTCGAGCGCGGTCGCGATCGTCGACTTGCCCGAGCCGGAAAGGCCGGTCATCCAGATCGTCGCCCCCGCGGTGTCGAGCGCGCCCCAGCGGTCCTCGCGGGAGAGCTTGCTGGGGTGGAAGGTGATGTTCTCGGCGACGATCGAGTGGGTGCCGGTCCCGGCCTCGCCGGCGGCGCCGATGATCATCCCGGCGGCGACGGTGAGGTCGGTCGCGGGGTCGACGAGGATGAAGCTGCCGGTGGTGCGGTTGAGCCGGTACTCGTCGAAGAAGAGCGGCGAGGTGGTGTGGATCGAGATCCGGCCGATGTCGTTGACCTCCAGCGTCTCCGCCTCGAGGTCTCGGTGCAGGGTGTCGACGTCGAGCCGGTAGCGCAGCTCCTCGACCTCGGCGGCGATCCAGCGGGTCGTGTGCTTGAGCTGGTAGGGGACGTCGGTGCGCAGGTGCGAGGTCTCGTCGAACCAACAGACCATCGCCTCGAATCGCCGGTTGGCGCTCGGCTGGTTGGTCGGGCGACAGATCATGTCGCCGCGCGAGATGTCGAGCTCGTCGTCGAGCAGCATCGTCACCGCCATCGGCGGGAAGGCCTGGTCGACCGGACCGTTGGGGGTGTCGATGCGCGCGATCTTCGAGGTCCGGCGCGAGGGCATCACCATCACTTCGTCGCCCTGCTTGAAGATGCCACCGACGACCGAGCCGGCGAAGCCACGGTAGTCGCGGTGCTCGGCCACCTGCGGGCGGATCACGTACTGAACCGGGAAGCGGTTGTCGACGAGGTTGCGGTCGGAGGCGATGTGGACCTCCTCCAGCTGACCGAGCAGCGGCTGGCCCTCGAACCACGGCATGTTGGCCGAGCGCTCGACCACGTTGTCGCCGGCCAGGGCCGAGATCGGGACGAAGCCGAGGTCGGTGATCTCCAGCTTGGCAGCGAAGTTGGTGAACTCCTCGCGGATCTCGTCGTAGACGGCCTCGTCGTAGTCGACCAGGTCCATTTTGTTGACGCAGAGGACGAGGTGCGGCACCCGCAGCAGCGAGGAGAGCAGGGCGTGGCGGCGGGTCTGTTCGAGCACGCCTTTGCGGGCGTCGACGAGCAGCAGCGCCAGGTTCGCGGTCGAGGCGCCGGTGACCATGTTGCGCGTGTACTGGATGTGGCCGGGCGTGTCGGCGATCACGAACTTGCGCTTCGGCGTCGCGAAGTAACGGTGAGCGACGTCGATCGTGATCCCCTGCTCGCGCTCGGCCCGCAGCCCGTCGGTCAGCAGCGCCAGGTCGGTCTGCTCGTCGCCGCGCTTTTCGGAGGTGCGCTCGATCGACTCCATCTGGTCTTCGAAGATCGATTTGGTGTCGTGCAGCAGCCGCCCGATCAGGGTCGACTTGCCGTCGTCGACCGAGCCGGCGGTGGCGATGCGAAGCAGCTCGGAGGGCATTAGAAGTAGCCCTCCTTCTTGCGATCCTCCATCGCCGCTTCGGAGAAGCGGTCGTCGCCGCGGGTGGCGCCGCGCTCGGTGATGCGGGAGATCGCGGTCTCGGCGATCACCGCCTCGTAGTCGGTCGCCTCGGAGGCGACGGCGCCGGTCGCGGTGGCGTCGCCGACGGTCCGGTAGCGAACCATGACACTGGCCACCTCGGCCCCCTCGGGGGCGGGGAAGAACTCGTTGACGGCCATCAGCAGCCCCTCGACCTCGGTCACCTCGCGCTCGTGGGCGAAGTAGATCTGCGGCAGGTCGACTTCCTCGCGGGCCAGGTAGCGCCAGACGTCGAGCTCGGTCCAGTCGGAGATCGGGAAGACGCGGATGTGCTCGCCCTTGCGGTGGCGGCCGTTGTAGAGGCGCCAGAGCTCGGGCCGCTGGTTCTTCGGATCCCACTGGCCGAACTTGTCGCGGAAGGAGAGCACCCGCTCCTTGGCGCGGGCCTTGTCCTCGTCGCGGCGACCGCCGCCGAAGACGGCGTCGAAGCCACCGTTCTGGATCCCTTCCAGCAGGGCGACCGTCTGGTGGCGGTTGCGGCTTTCGAGTTCGTGGCCGACCTTGATCCGGCCCTCGTCGATCAGCTCCTGGACCGAGGCGACCTCGAGCCGCAGCCCGAGCTCGGCGACGGTGCGGTCGCGGAACTCGATCACCTCGGGGAAGTTGTGGCCGGTGTCCACGTGCATGATCGGGAACGGGACCGGCGCCGGCGCGAACGCCTTGCGCGCCAGATGCAGCATCAAGACCGAGTCCTTGCCGCCGGAGAAGAGCATCACCGGGTTCTCGAACTCGGCGACGACCTCGCGGATGATGTGGATCGACTCCGCTTCGAGCGTGTCGAGATCCGTCAGCTCGACGGCGGGCGGGCGCACCTTCGTGACGTCCTCCATCAGTGAATCAGCCCCTCGACCCGACCCGCCGGGAAGGAGCTAGTTGATCCCGCACTCGGTCTTGCCCGTGCCGACCCAACGGCCATCGCGCGAGGAAGCGCCCGGCCCCACCGGCTGCGTGCAGTGCGTGCAGCCGATCGACGGGTAGCCGTGATCATGGAGCGGGTTGTACGGGAGATGGTGCTCACGGATGTAGTTCCAAACGTCGCGCTCGCTCCAGGCGGCGAGCGGGTTCAGCTTCCAGAGGCCGAATTTCTTGTCCCAGCCGAACTTCGGCGTCTTGGAACGTGAACTGGAGTCGCCGCGGCGAACCCCGGCGACCCAGCAGTCTACGGAAGAAAGGGCACGTCGCATCGGCTCGACCTTGCGGACTCCGCAGCAGGCGTCCGGGTCGCGCTTCCAGAGCTCGTCGCCGTACTGCTCGGCCTGCTCGGCCAGGGTCAGGTTGTGGAAGCGGTCGAACTCGATCCCGAGCGCCTCGGCCAGCTGGTCCCGGGTCTTGTAGGTCTCCTCGAAGAGCACGTCGGTGTCGAGGTAGAAGAAGCGCGCCTCGGGGTTGATCGCGCTCGCCATGTGGGCGGTGACCGAGCTCGTTTTCTGGAAGGAGCAGGCGATGTAGTGGTCGGAGCCGAAGCTCTCGAACATCCACTCCATCGCCTCCTGCGCGGTGCGGTCCTCGAGTTCGGCGGCGACCCGCTCGTGGTCGATGTCCGAGACTGTGGGCACGTTGCCCGAAAGGGTGATCGGCGGCGGCTTCATCAGATCGCGCACTCGCCCTCGCCGCGCTCGACTTTGTAGGGGCTGGAGCGGTTCCAGTCGATGAACTGCTGCATCGTCTCGAGGCTGAACTCGGCCGGCAGGGTGAGGTCCTTGACCAGCGCTTCGAAGGGCTCGGCGCCGGTCCGCTCGGCGAAGGCGTTGAACTCCTCGCCCTCGTTGCGCTCGGCCTCGTAGTGGCGGATCCAGCGCTCGACCGCCTCCGGGACGCGCTTGGCCGGCAGCCGCGATTTGAGCCGCTTGCCGAAGATCACCTCGCCGCCCTCGAAGTTGCCGCCGATGTGCGGGATGTAGGCGGGCATCTGGCGGCCGCCGACTTTCAGCGAGGCGCCGTAGAAGCCGATGTTGGAGATGTGGTGCTGGCTGCAGCCGTTCGGGCAGCCACTCATTTTGATGTGGATGCGCTTGGTCAGCTCGTCCTCGATCTGCATCGAGGTGACCCGCTCCTTGATCGCCCGGTTGAGGCCCATCGAGCTGGTGATTCCCAGTTTGCAGCTGTCGGTGCCGGGGCAGCTGACGACGTCGGTGATCTCGCGCGGTCCGGCCTCGCCGAGTCCGATCGCGGTCAGCGCCACCCAGACGTTATAGAGCGCCTCGTCGCGGACCCAGCGCAGGACGAAGTTCTGCTGCACGGTGCTGCGGGCGTAGCCACCGGTGTACTCGCGCATGATCTGGCCGAGGCCGCGGAACTGCTCCGGGGTGAGGTCGCCGCGCTCGATCTTCACCTCGACCGAGGAGAAGCCCTGCTGGCGTTGGGCCTGCACGTTGGCGGCGAGGAAGCGCTCGAACTCGGTGCGGTCGCCATTGGGGGAGGCGGTCTCCGGCGGCGGCTTCGGGGCGCCCGCCTCCTCGTCGTCCTCGAAGATCAGGCGGTCGACCAGGTCGGCGTCGAATTCGCGCTCGGCGACCCACTCGCCCTCCAGCTCCTCGTCGACGAGCTCGCGGAAGGCGTCCATGCCGATCTTGTCGACCAGGACCTTGATGCGGGCGCGGGCGCGGTTGACGCGCAGCCAGTCCTGGC
>JBFXEM010000144.1:0-5858 GCA_050180135.1 Solirubrobacterales bacterium
CCAGCCGGTCTGCAAGCTGGGACTGGAGTGGATGGCCGCGCCGGCCGAGCGCCTCTACGGGTCGAGCCTCGGCTCCAACTACCAGGGTCAGGTGACGATGCTCAGCAAGCACTTCGCCGAGCAGACCGCGGGCGCGCCGGCAGTCGGAAGTTAGGCCGCGGACCCGTCGCCGACGGGCAGCTCACGCTTCAGTTCGTGGGCGCGGCGGCGCCTGCTCAGCAGCTCGGCTTCGAGCGCGGCGATCTCGTCGCGCCGCCGCCGCACCAGCTCCAGCTGGCGGCCGATGTAGCCGAGCGATTCGTCGAGGATCTCCTGGCGCCGAGAGGGATCGGCGTCGCCCCCGCGCCACTCCCGGCGCAGCGCCGCCCGCGCCTCGTCGGCCTCGGCGAGCTGCCCCAGCTCCTCCAGCGAGAGGCCGAGCAGGTCCTTCAGCCGCAGCAGCTCGGTCAGCCGTTCGACATCGGTCTCGGCGTAGGTGCGGTGGGCGCCGGGCTCGCGGCCGCCGCTGACCGCAAGCAGGCCGATCTCCTCGTAGTAGCGGATCGTCCGCGGCGTCGTCCCGGCCAGCCGCGCCACCTCGCCGATGCGTAGCTCTGAGCCGGCGGGGGCGCTCACGGCGTCGCCTCGATCTCCTCGCGGATCGCCTCGTCGATCGTGAGGCCGCGCTCGCGCCGCCCCTCGGCCCGCTGCTTGGCCTCGCTCGGCCGCAGCAGCGAAACGCCGGCGCCGAGCAGGGAGACGGCGGCGAGCACCCAGAGGGCGGTGTGCATGTTGGCGATGAAGGGGTCGAGCTGGGCGCTGGTCAGGCCAGAGGCGAGGCCGGAGAAGATCTTGAAGAGGACCGGTTTCGGGACCGCCGCGGTGATGATCGCCAGCACGAAGGCGATCGAGATCACGGCGCCGGTGTTCTGCAGCATCGTCCGCGCCCCGGCGGCGACGCCGCGGCGCTCGGTCGGCACCGTGCCCATCATCGCGGCGGTGTTGGGGGACATGAACATGCCCGAGCCGACGCCGACGACGGTCAGCCAGATCGCCCCCGGCCAGTAGGCGGTATCGGCCTGCAGGGTCGTCATCAGCGCCAGCCCCACGGCGGTCACCAGCATCCCCATCGCGGCCAGCACCCGCGAGCCGTGGCGGTCGGCCCAGATTCCGGCCAGCGGTGAGGCGACGAGCATCCCCAGCGCCATCGGCGCCAGCTTGATCCCGGCCAGGATCGGGTCGTCGCCCTGGGCCCCCTGGTAATAGAAGACGAAGATGAACATCAGGGCGAAGCGCGAGAGCCCGTTGATGAAGGTGGCGGCGCTGGCCGCCGCGAAGAGCCGGTTCTGGAAGATCGAGAGGTCCAGCATCGGCGCCTTGCCGCGATGCTCGATGAGGACGAAGAGCGGCAGTAGCACGGCCGCCACGATCAGGCTGCCGATCACCAGCGAGTCGTCCCAGCCGGAGATGCCGCCCCGCGAGATCCCGTAGACGAGCCCGGTCAGCCCGATCACGAAGGTGGTCGTGCCGAGCAGGTCGAGGCCGCGGACGGTGTCGCGCTTGGCCAGCTCGCGCAGGATCAGCCCGGCCCAGATCGCGCCCGCGAGCGCCAGCGGGACGTTGAACCAGAAGACCCACTGCCAGGAGATCGCGACCAGGGCGCCGCCGAGGACCGGCCCGATCACGAGCCCGATCGCCGCCACCATCGTGTTCGTCCCCATCGCCAATCCGAGCTGCTCCTTCGGGAAGGCGTCGGTGACGAGGGCGGGGCCGTTGGCGAAGATGAAGGCGCCGCCGATCCCCTGCAGCACGCGCCAGAGGATCAGCTGGGTCCCGTCGGTGGCGAAGCCGGCGCCGAGCGAGGCGAGGCCGAAGATCAGGAAGGCGGCGACGAAGGCCGTCTTGCGCCCGAACAGGTCCGAGAGCCGGCCGGCGGTGAGGACCAGCACGGTCGAGGAGATCATGTAGGCGAGGATCACCCAGACCAGTTCCAGCAGGCTGGTCCCGAGCGCCCGCTCGAGGTCCGGCAGGGCGATGATCAAGGTCCCCGAGTTGGTCGCGACCAGCAGCATCCCGAGGCTGGTGCAGGAGAGCGCCCACCACTTGTAGTGCTCGTGATCGGCACCCACACCCGCGCGTCCAGTGAACCTGTTTCTAACGTTCACGTTAGATAGCTTAGCAACGCGATTTCGCGAGTCCGCACTCGAGGCCGCATACCGGCCCTGAGTGCGGACTCGTCAATTGTGGCTAAGGTGTTTCCGTGGCGGCAGCGGACAACAAGGCGACGATCGAGCGGCTCTACGCGGCCCTCGCCGACGGCAACGGCAGCGCGATGACCGCCTGCTACGCCCGTGGCGCCCACTTCCGCGACCCCGCCTTCGGCGACCTCGAGGGCGAGGACGTCGGCGCCATGTGGCGGATGCTGACCGGCCGGGCCAAGGACCTGCAGGTCGAGCTGCACGAGCACGAGGCGGGGGAGGAGACCGGCAGCGCCCACTGGATCGCCCGCTATACGTTCTCCAGCGGTCGTCCCGTCGTCAACGATGTCCAGGCCAGCTTCCGCTTCGACGACGCCGGCTTGATCGCCGACCACGTCGACGAGTTCGACTTCCACAAGTGGGCCAAGCAGGCGCTCGGCCGCAGCGGCCACCTGGTCGCTCTGCTGCCGCCGCTGCGCAAGAAGGCGCGGGCGAAAGCGCTCGACCAGCTCGCCGCCTACAAGCGCGAAGAGACCGGCTCCAGCATCTAACCGTCCGAACCTGATGCGAACGTATGTTCGTATGAGGTGGGACGAGCAACGAGTCGAGAACGACCTGCGGCTGCCGGGAGTCGGCGACGGATCGGTCGTCCGCACCTTCGACGCGCCGGAGGCGATGGGGATCAACTTCCACGAGGTCCGCGCCCGCTCCGCCCTCAACCACGTGCCGGGTGGCCGCTACGGATTCAGCTGGACGATCAACCCCTACAGGGGCTGTAGCCATGCCTGCAAATACAGCTTCGCGCGCCGCACTCACACCTACCTGGACATGGACGCCGGCCGCGACTTCGAGCGCGAGATCGTGGTCAAGGTGAACGTTCCCGAGTTGCTGCGGGCGGAGCTGGCGCGGCCGAGCTGGAAGCGGGACCTGGTGGCGCTGGGGACCAACACCGATCCCTACCAGTGGGTCGAGAGCCGCTACCGGATGATGCCGGAGATCCTCGAGGCCCTGGCGGCGGCGCGGACGCCGGTCTCGGTCCTGACCAAGTCGCCGCTGGCGATGCGCGACATCGAGATCTACGAGCGGATGGCGAAGACGCTGCCGGTCTCGGTCAACCTCTCGGTGCCGACCCTCGACGATGACGCCTGGCGGGCGACCGAGCCGCACACGCCGAGCCCGGCGGCCCGGCTCGACGCGGTGGCCGAGCTGCGCCGGCGGGGGATCGACTCCGGGGTCCTGATCGCGCCGCTGATGCCGGGCATCAACGACGACCCCGACCAGGTGCGGCCGATCGTCGAACGGGCCCGCAAGGCCGGCGCCACCTTCCTCGGTGGCGTCGCCCTCCACCTCCGCGACGAGGTCAAGGACGTCTTCTTCGCCTGGCTGGAGGAGAAACGACCCGACCTGCTGCCCCGTTACGAGGCCCTGTACGGAGACCGTGCCTACATGCTCCCGGCCCAGCGCAAGCACGCCACCCGCGCCCTCCGCCCCTGGGGCCGCGCCCGTCTCAAGCGAACCCTGGTAGATCGCTCCGAGGCGCCAGCCGGAATCTCGTCTGGAAGAGACGATGTGCCGGGGGGTGACTCGGGGGGAGGTGCCGAGAACGAAAACCTCGCCCGCAGGCGCCTCCCCCCGAGGCAGGACCCGCCGGCCCAGCGCCCTCTCTTCTAGCTTCCTTCGTCCAGCTGCTCAAACCGACACTCGCCGGGCTCTTTGTCGTCCCGGAACGACCGGAATCGCGCCCCGTGGCGGATCCGGCCCGAGGCCGCGTGGTCGTAGCCGACCTCGATCACCAGCTCCGGGCGCAGCTCAACCCACTCGAGGTCGCGGCCGCCGGTCCAGCGGCTCGGCTCGCCGCTGCCGCTCTCGCCCGTCTCCAGCGGCGCCAGCATGGCCCGCATGCTGCGTTTGGCGGCGGCGCTGAAGCCGGAGATGTGGCCGACCGTGCGCAGGTGCTCGCCGTCGTAGAGGCCGAGGATCAGCGAGCCGACCGTGCCCTCCTCTTTGCCCGGCCGCCAGCCCATCACCACGCAGTCGATCGTGCGCTCGCGCTTGACCTTGGCGAAGCCCTTGCGCTTGCCGGGCAGGTAAGGGGCGTCGAGCTGCTTGGCCATCACGCCCTCGATGCTGCGCAGCCAGGTCTCGGCCTGCTCGACGTCGGCGGTCAGCGGCGTCAGCTCGAACCCGGCCTCGGCGGCGATCCGCTCCAGTCGCGCCCGCCGCTCCGAGAGCGGCGCCTCCAGCAGGATCTCGTCGCCCTCGGCCAGCAGGTCGAAACCGACGAAGCTGGCCGGGATCTTCTCGGCGAGGCGGTCGATCCGCGACTGCGCCGGGTGGATCCGTTCCTGCAGCGAGTCGAACTCGACGTTGCCGTCGGCGTCGCGGATCACCAACTCGCCGTCGAGCACCCAGCGTCCCGGCGCGAAGCGCAGCTCCGGAAAGTAGCGGGCCAGTTCCTTGCCCCCGCGCGACTGGACATAGGCCTCCTCGCCGTCGACGAAGACGATCGCCCGGAAGCCGTCCAGCTTCGGCTCGTACGCCCACTCCTCCCCGAGCGGGAGCTCTTTGCGGGTGGCAGCCAGCTGCGGCTTGATCGGGGGGGCGAGGGGAAGCGCCACGCGACCGACCCTAATGCCCGCCAGACAAGCGATACCCGCCAAGCGAGGGTGATCGCCATTTTCCCCCTATGGGGTGGGCAATGGCGATCACGCGGTCTGGGGGGCTTCGCGGCGGGCCCGGCTCACGCGCGGGTCCGGGACTGGCACCGCCGCCAGCAGTCTCTTCGTGTACGGATCGCTGGGGTGCTCGCAGACCTGGTCGGCCGAGCCCTCCTCGACGATCTTGCCGTTGTGCATCACCGCGATCCGGTCGGAGATGTGACGGACGACGCCGATGTCGTGGGCGACGAAGACATAGGTGAGGCCGAACTCGTCCTGGAGGTCGTCGAGCAGGTTGACGATCTGGGCCTGGATCGAAACGTCGAGGGCGGAAACGGGCTCGTCGGCGAAGATCAGCTTCGGCGCCAGCGCCAGCGCCCGCGCGATCCCGATTCGCTGCCGCTGGCCGCCGGAGAACTCGTGCGGGAAGCGGTTGTAGTGCTCGGGCGAGAGCCCGACCCGCTCCAGCAGCTCCTGCACGCGCCGTTTGAGGTCGCCGCCGGAGGCGACGTCCTGGCGCTTGAGGGGGTCGCCGACGATCTGGCCGATCCGTTTGCGCGGGTTCAGCGAGGCGTAGGGGTCCTGGAAGATCATCTGCATCTGCCGCCGCAGCGGCCGCATCTGCCGCCGCCCGAGCCCGGCGATCTCCTGCCCTTCGAACTTGACCGAGCCCGAGGTCGGCTTGACCAGGTTGAGCACGGCGCGGCAGGCGGTCGACTTGCCGCTGCCGGACTCTCCCACCAGGCCCAGCGTCTGCCCGGCCTCGACGCTGAAGCTGATCCCGTCGACCGCCCGCACCTGGTCGACCTCGCGGTCGATCAGGATCCCGCGCTTGATCGGGAAGTGCTTGACGAGGTCGGTGACCTCCAGCAGTGGCTGGCCGCTCATGCCGACGGAGCCTCCAGCCCGATCTGGCCGGCGACCTGGCGCTTGGCTTTCTTCTCCTCCGGGCGCAGCCAGCAGCGATCGCAGTGGCCCGGCTCGTCGCGCAGGCGCGCCACCAGCGGCGGCATCTCCGTGCAGG
>JBFXEM010000145.1:0-5815 GCA_050180135.1 Solirubrobacterales bacterium
ATCTCGATCGGCTCGCCTTCCGCGTCGCGTCCGCTAACCCGCGCGAACAGCGGGCGCTCGACGTCCATCGAGACCCGCGGCAGGCTCAGGCAGCCCTCCTCGGCGACGACGACCTCGTCGGAGAGCCACTCGATCTCGGGGTTGACGAGGGCGGTCGGCTCGGCGTCGGGACCGGCCTGGAGGACCAGCAGCCGCCGCAGCACGCCGAGCTGGGTGGCGGCGAGGCCGACCCCCATCCCGTCGCGCATGATCGCGATCATGCGCTCGACCTCGGCCCGCAGCTCGGGACCGAAGCTCTGCACCGGCGAGGCCTTGCTCTTCAACACCGGGTCGCCGAACTTGACGACGTGGGCGAGCGCCGCGTCGCGACGCTCCAGCAGCTCGGTTTCGAGCTCCTCGCGCTCCTGCTCCTCCGCCCCGGTTGCCTGCTCGTCACTCACCTGCTCAATTGTATGACGACTACTGGGGATCGACGTCGACGCCGATCGAGACGTCGCGCAGCGAGCGTTCGGCGACCCGGCGCTCGACCACGGTGCGGACGGCGGCGACGGTGCGCTCGCGGTCGGCGGCCTTGATCAGGATGCGGCGGCGGTGGCGGTTGCGGACCCGGAACATCGGCGCCGGCCCGAGCAGGTCGGAGTCGCCGGGAAGCGCCTTGCGCAGCTCGCCGGCGATCGCCACCGCGGCGCTTTCCAGCTTGCCCTCGTGCTCGGCCGAGAAGTTGATCCGCAGCAGGTGCGAGAAGGGCGGGTAGCGCAGCAGCCGCCGCCGCTCCAGCTCGCCGGCGAGGAATCCGGCGGAGTCGTGGCGGGAGGCGTGCTCGATGCTGGCGGCGCCCGGGGCCAGGGTCTGGACCATCACCTCTCCCCCGGCCTCGCCGCGGCCGGAGCGGCCGGCGAGCTGAGCGACCATCGCGAAGGTGCGCTCCTCGGCGCGGAAGTCGGGGAAGCGCAGGGTCGCGTCGGCGTCGAGGATCGCGCTCAGGGTCACCTCCGGGAAGTCGTGGCCCTTGGCGACCATCTGGGTGCCGACGAGGACGCCGCTCTCGGCCTCCCCGAAGCGGGCGAGGATGCTGGCGTGGGCGCCGCGGGCGGCGGCCGTGTCGGAGTCGAGGCGGAAGACCGGCATCGGGTCCAGGCGCTCGGCCAGCAGCCGCTCGACCCGTTCGGTCCCCGCCCCCGCCTGCGAGAGCGTGGTCGAAGCGCACTGCGGGCAGGCGCGGGGCGCCGCCTCGGTGTGGGCGCAGTGGTGGCAGACGAGGCGGCCGCTGTGGCGGTGGACGATCAGCGAGACGTCGCAGTTGGGGCAGCCCCAGTGGTGGCCGCAGGAGCGACAGGTGAGCCAGGGCGCGAAGCCGCGGCGGTTGATCATCACGATCGCCTTGGCGCCGGCGGCGCGCACGTCCTCCAGGGCGGCCCAGGTCTCGGGATGAAGCGGGCCCGAGCGCGGGTCGGCCTGGCGCATGTCGACCAGGTTGACCGGCGGCATCCGCAGCCCGTCGACGCGGTTGGGCAACTCCAGCCTCGGCAGCTCCAGCCAGGACTCCGGGCGCGGGGTCGCGGTACCGGCGACGAGCACGGCCCCGCATTCGGCGGCGCGTTTGCGGGCGACCGTGCGGGCGTCGTAGGTGGGGTCTCCCTCCTGCTTGTAGGAGGCATCGTGCTCCTCGTCGATCACGATCAGCCCGAGGTCACGGACCGGGGCGAAGACGGCCGAGCGGGGGCCGACGCAGACGCTCGCCTCGCCGCTGCGCAGGCGCCGCCACTCGTCGTAGCGCTCGCCGGCCGAGAGGGCCGAGTGCAGCACCGCGAAGCGGTCGCCGAGCCGGGCCCGGAAGCGGGCGACCGCCTGCGGCGCCAGCCCGATCTCCGGCACCAGCACGATCGCCCCCCGCCCGCGCTCCAGCGCCGCCTCCACCGCCGCCAGATAGACCTCCGTCTTTCCCGACCCGGTCACTCCGTGCAGCAGGAACGACGGGGCCGACGGGCCGATTTCGGGAGATATGGGCCCGTTCTCGGCCCGTCGGCGGTCGAGAGCCTCGGTGATGGCGGCGACGGCCTGCTGCTGTTCGGGGAGGAGGGTCGGGCGCTCGGCGGGGGCGCGGAGACCGGAGGCGCTGGGAGCGCGGCGCAGGTTGGAGCTGCGGGTGGCGATCAGTCCGCGGGCCTCGAGGCGGCGCAGGGCGGCACGGTCGGCGCCGACCGCCGCGGCCAGCTCCGGCCCCGACATCTCGCCGGCGCTGAGCGCCTCCAGGGCCGCCCGCTGTTTGACTCCGAGCCGCTCGCCGCCGCTCAGAGCCGCTTCGCCGGCGGGCAGGATCTCGGCTCGCAGCTCCTGCTTGGAGCGGACCGTGCGGCCGCCGGTGCCGGTCCCCGGAGGCAGCACCAGCTGCAGGCCGCGCGAGGGCGTCGAGCAGTACTCGCGGGCGACCCAGAGGCCGAGCCCGACCAGCTCCGGTGGCGCCCCCGCCTCCAGCGCCTCGATCGGCTCGGCGAGGCGCTCGGGCGGCAGCTCGGAGGCCTCGGCAAGCTCGACGACGACGCCGAGCAGGCGCCGCGGGCCAAAGGGGACGCGGACGACGCTGCCGACCTCCAGTCCCTCCATCGCGGCCGGGCGGCGGTAGTCGAAGGGTCCCCGCAGCGCGCGGGCGGTGGTCAGCGGCTCGACCCGGAGGATGGACATCGCAGCGAGGGTATGGGCGCACGGGGACGCTGCGTCCAGTGCCCCTGGCGGGCGCCGGGCCGAACGCTTATGCTGGCGCCCGTGAGCCTGAACCTCAGTGCCGGCGAGCAGGTCATCTTCGAAGGACACCCCTCCTGGCGGGCGATCCTCGGCTTCTACCTGAAAGGGGTCGTCGTCGCCGCGATCCTCGGCGTCATCGCCAAGCTCGTCGACGGCAACAGCAGCGCCTTCGTGGTGGTGCTGCTCGTGATCGCCCTGACCGTGCTGATCGGCTTCATCAAGCGGGTCGCGACGACCTACACGATCACCAACCGCCGCCTCAACATCAAGCGGGGGATCATCTCGAGAGAGATCCAGGAGACCCGCCTGGAGCGGGTCCAGAACGTCAACTACCAGCAGTCGGTGTATCAGCGGATCATGCAGATCGGCGACGTCGACTTCGACACCGCCGCCACCGACGACAACAGCTTCATCTTCGCCGGCGTCGCCAATCCGGAGGAAGTCGTCCACCGGGTGGACCAGGCGACGGGCGTGCACGCCGCCGGCGAACACGGCTTGGGCGAGGCGCAACCGCCCAGCGCGCCGCCGGCTTAGCCAGTCGGCGCGCGGCGACCCGCACCCCGACTTGGGCGGGTAGGGGTACGGGTCAGCCGCTTGGGCCCAGGCGGGAGGCCGTTTCGCCGAGGATCCGGAGAACGTGGTCGCGCTCGTGCTTGACCTGCCAGTGGGTGAAGCGCAGGCGTGCGTAGCCGGCGGCGGTGTGGGTCTGGTCGCGACGGGCGTCCTTGGCCTGGGCCAAGGGGGTTCGGTGATAGCGCAGCCCGTCGGTCTCGACCACGAGCTTGAGCTCAGGCCAGTAGAAGTCCACCTCGTATCCGTTGACCATCTGTTTCGTCATCGGGAGAGAGAGTCCGGCCTCCTGAGTCAGTGGGAGGAAGAGGCGTTCCAACTCCTCGTCCGAGAGCACAAAGGTGTCGCGATCAAGGAGAGTCCGAAGAGGGCGCACTCCTGGTTGACCGGCATAGGCGTCCAGTTCTCCACGCAAGTCCTCGGCGAAAATCACGTCCCGCTTGTCAGCCTCGTTGATCGTGCGCAGCAGCGTTTGAGGACCCTGCTCGGTAGCGAGGTCGATCATGGTGCGAACGGGCGAGGTGACCGGGATCCGATTCACGGTGCCAACGTCTTGGCTGGGTAGGGAGGGGCGGCGGTGGACCTTGATCCCGGGGCGGTTGACCTTGCCGGGGCGGGGCACGCTCACTTCGATGACGCCGTTTCGCTCCTCGCAGATGCCATAGAGAGCCCCAGCGCTTCTGTGGCTGAGGCAGGCGCCGTCTCCGCAGGCCAGGATCGCCGCCATCCACCACCCCTTACGGTCGAAGTCGCGGTGACCGACGCCGTAAACGCCCGCCCGCAGCGGAAAGAGGCGACCCGCCGCAATGCGGTGACGAATCGCCTTCGCGCTGAAACCAAGCCCGAGCAGTTGCGCCCGAGACACCACCCCATACTGCCCACGCGCCAGCTCCCAGGCCCGGCGGCTTCGCGCGCGGTGCATATTGGCCCCCATAGGGGCTCAAATGCACCGAGCGCTGGGACCTCTCCCCCGCGCCCGGACCTACCTGCCGGTGTTTCGGAGGCGCTAGGCGGTGGCGCCGATGCCAGCGGCCTCGCGCAGGGCGTCGGCGCGATCGGTCCGCTCCCAGGTGAAGTCGGCGTCTTTGCGGCCGAAGTGGCCGTAGGCGGCGGTCTTCTGGAAGATCGGCCGGTGCAGGTCGAGGTACTCGCGGAAGGCGCCGGGACGCATGTCGAACTCGGCCTCGACCAGCTGCGAGATCCGCGAGTCCGGCAGCTTGCCGGTGCCAAAGGTTTCGACCATCAGGCTGACCGGATGGGCGACGCCGATCGCGTAGGCGACCTGGACCTCGCAGCGCTCGGCGAGGCCGGCGGCGACGACGTTCTTGGCCACGTAGCGGGCGGCGTAGGCGGCGGAGCGGTCGACCTTGGACGGATCCTTGCCCGAGAAGGCGCCGCCGCCGTGGCGGGCCATTCCCCCGTAGGTGTCGACGATGATCTTGCGGCCGGTGAGGCCGGCGTCGCCGACCGGGCCGCCGATCACGAACTTGCCGGTCGGGTTGACCAGGAAGCCCTCGAGCAGTTCGGCCTCGTCGTAGCGGCCGGGGATCTCCGCCGCCAGCACCGGCAGCACCACGTGCTCCCAGAGGTCAGGCTTGATCTGGGTCGCCGAGTCGACGCCCTCGTCGTGCTGGGTGGAGATCAGCAGTTTGTCGACCGAGACCGGGCGGCCGTCGGCGTAGCGGATGCTGACCTGGGTCTTGCCGTCGGGGCCGAGGTAGCCGAGGGTGCCGTCCTTGCGCACCGCCGAGAGCCGCTCGGCGAGCCGGTGGGCGATGTGGATCGGCATCGGCATCAGCGCCTCGGTCTCGTCGCTGGCGTAGCCGAACATCATGCCCTGGTCGCCGGCGCCGGCGATGTCCATCTCGTCGTCGTCGCCGGGATCGGTGCGTGCCTCGAAGGCGACGTCGACGCCCTGGGCGATGTCGGGCGACTGCTTGTCGAGCGAGACGAGAACGGAGATGTGGTCGCAGTCGTAGCCGTACTTGCCGGTGTAGCCGATCTCCCGCACCGTCTCACGCACGATCTCGGGGATGTCGAGGTGGACGTCGGTGGTGATCTCACCGGAGACCACCGCCATGCCGGTGTTGACGAGCGTCTCGCAGGCGACGCGACCGCCCGGGTCCTCGGCCATGATCGCGTCGAGGACGCCGTCGGAGATCTGGTCGGCAACCTTGTCGGGATGGCCCTCGGTTACTGACTCGGACGTGAAGAGATGCTCGTTCTCGGCGAGCGGCTTGATCGTAGGCATCGGGGAAGCCTAGAGAATCGGCCCCGAGCGCGGGGTCAATCCTCGCGGCCGCGATAACCGGTGCGAGGAACGAAATCGATCACCAGCGGCACGCCCTCGAGCTCGTAGTTCTCGCGCATCCGGTTCTCCAGGTGGTAGGCCCAGTCGCGGCTGATCAGCTTGCGGTCGTTGACCTGGATCGCGACCCGGATCGGCCGCTCCCCCACCTGGGCCGCGTAGAGCGTCTTCAGGCGGCGACCGCGACGGGCCGGC
>JBFXEM010000146.1:0-5811 GCA_050180135.1 Solirubrobacterales bacterium
GAGGACACCCGCCTCTACGTCAAGAAGCGGATCCGGCGCAGCGAGAAAAAGCTCGGCCGCTCGGTCGAGAAGGTCGAGCACGCGGTCGCCAACATCGACGAGCGCACCCGCCGCCTCGAGGAGCGGATCGACCAGGTGGAGGCCGACCGCGCCGCGGCGGAGGTCCGGATCCACTCCGACACCGAGCGCATGCTCGACGGGTTGCTGTCCGAGGTGCGGGCGATCGCGGATCTGTTGACCAAGGACTCGTAAGGTCAGGCGGGGGTGGGAGGTCCCTTCGCTTAACTTTTTTGGGGATCGCTGTCCGCCCGTCCGAGCTTCGTTGCACTAAAAAAGTGCAAGACGCTCCGGGACCACCCACCCCCGCCTCGCGGCTTCGGGACTGGTCGACAAAGCCGTGAGAGCAGGCCTCGGCAGCGGCCCTCTCGCATGTAGATGACCGGCCCTCGAGCGGCTCCCGTGCTACCGAACCTCGAGCGGCTCCCGTGCCACGAGTCCGCTCTGAGGTCCGCATACCGGACCCAACAGCAGACTCGTCGAACCCAGGCGCGTTTCTATCTACAGGCGGCGAGCTTCTCGACGGGACGCGCTTCGTGGGAGGGGCCGGGGGGTCCCTGAAGCGCCTTGCACTTTTTTGCTTCAGCGCCCCAAGGCGTAAAGCCGCACCCGTCCCCCAAAAAAGTTAAGCGAAAGGGACCCCCCGGCCCCTCTCGCCAACCCTCACTCCGTCGAAATACTCGGATCCGCCTGCACCTTCTTCGGAATCACCATCAAGAAGTTGCTGGTCGCGTCGGCGCTGAGGTCGAGTACACGCTCGGCCTCCCCGTCCTGGCCGGTCGCCCGCAGTTCGCGGGCGTAGTTGCTGAGCAGGTCGTCGAGGTCGAGCAGGCCCTCTGAGTCGAGGTCCTTGAGTTCGACTTTGGCGCCCTCGCCGAGCCGCCGCTGGATCGCCGCACGGTCGATTCCAAAGGCGTTGTGGCGGACGTAGACGCGGCCTCCGGTCATGCCGGCGCAGGCCCAGGGGCCGATGTCTCCGAGGACGACGGCGCGGCCCGAGGTCATGTACTCGAAGGCGAAGCCCTTGGCGTTGGCGCGGTCGACGATGCAGCCGCGGCTGTCGTCGATCGGCTGCTCGGGCTCGCCGCCGAGGATCACGTCGGCGCCGGAGAGGCGGATGCAGAAGCGCGAGTCGGCGGAACCCTGCACGTACAGGCGCCCGCGCTGGGCGCCGTAGGCGAAGGACTTGCCGACCGAGCCGTTGAGCCGCTGGCCGCGCGCGCCCTTGCCCTTGAGGATCGCGATCGAGCCGCCCAGCATCGCCTTCCCGACGCCGTCCTGAGCCCCGCCCTCGATCCGGATCGAGACGCCGTAGGCGTTGAAGGCGCCAAGCCCCTGGCCGGCGACGGAGCCGCCGTTGAAGGAGAGGTCCGCCAGCACCTCGTCGTTGGACTCCGGCCCGTCGCCGAAGATCCGCGAGCGCGCGATCGCCCCCGCCAGCTCGGTCCCGAGCACGCGGTCGTTGGCGTCGGTCGCGCGCGGGAACTCGCTGTGGATGGTGCGGCCGGAGCAGACTTCCGGCGCCAGGGCGCCGATCTGCGAGGAGGCCTGCTTGGCCTCCATGCGGATCGGCCGGGCGACGACGAGGCCCGCTTCGGCCCGCGCCTCGACCAGCTCCTCGGCGACCGGGAGGTCGATCGGCTCGAGGTCGAGGAACTCCTCCAGCGGGGTGATCAGCGGCGCCAGGTCGATCGAGTCCTTGGCCGCGACCTGCTCCAGCAGGTCGTAGCGGCCGACCAGGTCCTGGGCGCGTTCGTAGCCGAGCGAGGCGACCACCTGCTTGACCTCCTCGCCCATCGAGGAGAAGAAGCGGGCGCAGCTCTCGGCGGCGCGGTCGACCTCCTGCGGGGTGAACTTCTTGAGGCCGTGCTCCTGGGCTTCCTCGGTCGTCTCGATCTGCGTAGCGATGCCGACGTGGCAGGTGTCGAGCTGGCAGCCGCGGCAGATCGTGCAGCCGATCGAGACCATCGCCAGGGTGCCGAAGCCGACCCGGTTGGCGCCGAGGCAGTGCAATTTGACGATGTCGTGGCCGGTCCGGTAGCCGCCGTCGGCCCAGATCTCGACCCGGTTGCGCAGGCCCGCCTCCATCAGCGCCCGGTGCACGGCCCTGGTGCCGATGTCGCTCGGCAGGCCGACGTGGCGCAGCGCGTGCTGGCGGGCGGCGCCGGTGCCGCCCTCGAAGCCGGAGAGGGTGATGATGTCGGCGCCGGCCTTGGCGATCCCGAGCCCGATCGTGCCGATGTTCGGCACCACCGGGACCTTGACCGAGACCCGCACGTCCGGGTTGACGGTCTTCAGCTCGTCGATCAGCTCGGCCAGGTCCTCGATCGAGTAGAGGTCGTGGTTGTTGGAGGGCGAGATCAGGTCGGTGCCGGGCGCGGCGTTCCGGGCCGCGGCGACCTTGGCCGAGACCTTCTTGCCGGGCAGGTGCCCGCCCTCGCCGGGCTTGGCGCCCTGGCCGATCTTGATCTCGGCCACGTAGGAGCTGTTCAGCATCTCGGCCGAGACGCCGAAGCGCCCCGAGGCGACCTGCTGGCCGCGCCACTTGCGGTACTGCCCGTACATGTCGCGGATCTCGCCACCCTCGCCGTTCATGCAGAGGATGTTGGTCTCTTTGGCCGCCTCGGCGTAGGCGCGGAAGGCCGGCTCGGACTGCGATCCGAAGCTCATCGAGGAGATCACGATCGGGTAGTCGTGGTGGCCGACGCCGGCGTCGACCACGCTCGCGTCCTTCAGGGGCTCCCTGTCGCCCACCAGGGCCATGATGTGGCGCATCGAGATCGGGCTCTGCTTCTCCAGCTCGCGGACTTTCTCGGAGTACTCCTCGTAGGTCCCGGTGCCGTTGGCGGTAGCGATCGCCGCCTTGTAGACCTTCGGGTAGAAGCGGAACGTCTTCGCCGGTTTGGCCGCCGCGTCGTCGCCGCTGAGCGCGCGGGCGCGCTCGTTGGTGTCCTCGTCGAGCTCGGCGAACCCGGTCCCGGCCTTGGCCGAGGCGGCGAACGCCTTGGTCTGGAAGATCTCGGCCAGCTCCGGCTTGATCCCGATCGAGGAGAACTGGCGGGCGTAACCGCGGACCTCGTGGATGCCGATCGTCGAGATCACTTTCTCGATCCCTTTGCGCAGCGCCGCGCAAAGGTTGGAGACGTCGTTCTCGTAGTCCTCGACGCAGATCACCTCGACCATCGTGTACGGGCAGACGCCGTTGGCGCCAAGCCCCAGCGCGAGCATCACGTCGTGGACGTTGCGGACCGCGGCCGAGCGCAGGACCAGGCCACAGCGGCGGCGCAGGTTCTCTTCGCCGCGCTCGACCTTGAACTGCTTCAGCGCCTGGTCGACGGCCGAGGTCGCCAGGTGCGGATCGAGGTAGCGGCGCTCGCCGTCGTAGACGGTGCGGTCGGTGAGGATCAGCAGCTCGGAGCCGTTGCGGACCTTCTTCACCGCTTCCTGTTTGATCCGCTCGATCGCACCCGAGGTCGTCTCCGACTCCAGCAGCGAGATGTCGACGGCCGCGGCGCGGCCGCGGAACTCCTCCCAGAGATCCTCCAGCAGGTAGGTGTGGTGGGCGCGGGCGATCTTGCGGTAGGTCTTGTCCGAGAGCGGCGCCAGGCCGTGGTGGCCGCCCAGCAGGATCGGGAACTCGGTTTCGACGGTGCCGGTGTCCTCGCCGGCGGCGTCGAGCGAGGGCCGGCGACCGAACAGGGTCCGGGTCGAGAAGTGCTCGAGCTCGCGTTCGCGATCGAGCGCCGGGTTGGTGACGACCGCGACCGTCTCCTTGAAGTAGTCGGCGAGGTTCTGGCGCTCGGGCGAGAGCGCCGCCAGCGGCCCGTCGTAGCCGAGCGAGCCGACCGGCTCGGCCCCGTTGGAGGCCATCTGCTGGACCAGTTTGACGTCGTCGCGCTGCCAGCCGAAACCGGCGAGGACGCGGTCTTCGACCTTGACCGGCTCCTCGGGACCGGCTTCGGAGTAGCCGGGGACGTCGTCGCCCTCCAGCGGGCCGCCGGTCTCCAGGGCGCGGTCGTAGCCGGCGACGGCATCGATGCCGTTGCGCGCCAGCCACTTGTCGCGGACGATCCGCAGCATCTCGTCGTGCGGGTGCAGGGTCGACTCGCGAGCCTCGCGATCGATCAGGACCAGCACCTTCTCGCCGGGGGCGAGCGGCTTGGGCTCGGAGACCATCGCGTGGACCGAGACCACCCCCGGCTCGGAGCTGAAGATGTAGTCGTCCTCGGTCTCGACTTCCCAGAGCGGGCGCAGGCCCATCGCGTCCGCCGAGAACACGCACTCGTCGGCGTGGCGGGCGATCAGCGCCACCGGACCCTGGGCGAACGGGCCCATCGCCTGGTGCAGGTACATGTAGAAGCTGTGCAGGTCCTCGGGCAGGTGCTTGATCTCCTCGACGATCGGCGGCACCAGCATCTCCATCGCCTCGGCCAGGCTGAGCCCCTCGCGGCTGACCATCGCCTCGATCGTGCGGTTGAGGTCCTGGGAGTCGGAGGCGCCGGGGCGGATCGGCACCGCCAGCATCTTCGCCTCCTGGCGCAGCTGTTCGATCGTGTTGATCTCGCCGTTGTGGCCGATCGCCGAGAACGGCTGCACGCGCTTGAACGAGGGCCAGGTGTTGGTCGAGTAGCGGTTGTGGCCGAAGCAGCCGACCGTTTCGAAGCGCTCGTCGCGGAGGTCCGGGTAGTAGTCGCCGAGCACGTTCGGAGCGCCCATCACCTTGTACACGCAGGTGGTGGCCGAGAACGAAGGCACGTGGACGTCGAGCGTCTGCTCGAGGCCGTGCAGGAGCTCGAAGAGGATCGGGTCGCGGCGGTCGGCGTCGGGGACGAGGCCGCCGAGCTGCCAGAAGATCGGCTCCTCCTCGCGCGCGGTCGGGCCCAGCGCCGGCGAGTTCACCTTGCCCTCGCGCTCGGCGAGGATGCGGAAGCCGCCCTGGGCGAGCAGCTCGCGGGCGTCGTGCTGGAGCTTCTCGCGGTCCTGCGAGCGCTCGATGAAGATGTGGGCGACGGCGAAGGCGTCGTCGAGGGTCAGCGAGGGGTCATGGCCGCCGCTGCGGACCTCCTCGGCCCAGATCTTGCGCGGGATGTCGAGCATGAGGCCGCAGCCGTCGCCCTCGCCGTCGACGTTGCCGGCTCGGTGCAGCATCTTCTGCAGCGCCGGCAGGGCCAGCTCGATCGGCTCGTGGCTCGCCGTCGCGTCTTTGCGCACCGATGCGTAGATCCCGCAGGCGTCGTTGTCTTCGACGCTTGGCGGTGAGACCAAAGGCTTGTACGGCAGCTCCGGCGAGTAACGCTCGACGTCAGCGCCACGGCGTGACTGGGACTTCGACATATGACCTCCCGGTTTCCACGCCTTCTTCGAGCGGGCGCGCGACGGGTTTGCGGGTCGCAGAATTATATGCGCAGAAGGGCTTTGCCCTAATCGAGATGCCGTTTTAGGCCCCTATGCGGGAAAAAATCGACTCGGCGGCGGCGACGACGGGGCGCGCCGGCTCAGCCCCAGGACATCGGCTCGTAGTTGCCGCTCGGGTCGACGCCGATCAGCAGCGCCGTCACCGCTGCCTCGGAGCGGTTGTGGATCGCCCGCGTGGCGGGCGGTTCGATCGAGGCGAAGGTCCCCGCCGGCGCCGGCACCTCCTCGCCGTCGAGGACGAGGACGGCCTCGCCGTCGAGGATCACGTAGAGCTCGACCTGGCCGCTGCCGGACTCGTCGTGCTCGGGAATCCGGCCGCCCGGTCCGATCTCGACCAGG
>JBFXEM010000147.1:0-5807 GCA_050180135.1 Solirubrobacterales bacterium
TCTTCCTGCGCGAAGCAGGCGGCGTTGGCGAGCTCGTCGGCCACGTACCAGTCGGCGTGGTTGTAGGCGAAGATCGCGCCGTAGACGTCGGCCGGCATCCCCGAGGCGCTGAGGTAGGAGGCGGCGGCGAAGATCGCGTCTTCGGGATTGTTGGGATCGGCGACGCCGTCCTGGTTGGCGTCGACCCCGTAGGCCTCCCAGGTCGCCGGCATGAACTGCATCCAGCCGACCGCGCCGGCAGAGGAGGGGCCGAGGTTCTGTCCGAAGCCGGTCTCGATCTCGTTGATCCCTGCCAGTACCGCCGGGCCCTGCGGGCCGAGCCCGTAGGCGTTGGAGGCGCGCTGGTAGATCGGGATCAGGACCGGCGGCACGCCGCTGGACGCGCAGCTGGAGGTGGGGAAGGCCGGTAGCGTGATCGCGGCGCCGGGACCGGTGGGGCTGGTGCCGCCCGATTCCTCGGCGGCTTCTTCTTCGCCCTGGTCAGGTTCGGGTTCTGGCGTGCCGTCGCCGGCGTTGACGCCACCGTTGGCGCCCGGCTCGGCGGGCTTGCCTTCGCTCGGTGGCGCCAGCGTCGCCCCCTGCTCGAGCGGGCCGGGGGTGGCCGTCGCCTCTTTCGGTTCCTCGATCGTGGCGCCGGGAACAGCGGTGGTCGTGGCCACCTCGGCGCGGGCCACCGCGATCGGCAGCGAGAGCGCCACGGTGGCAATCGCGGCGGCGGCGGCGGTGCGGATCTTCTGAGCTCGTTCCACTTGCCTCAACTCAGCCGAGCACGTTGGTGACGCGCCACTCGTCTTTGAGCTTTTCCATGTCGAGCCGCAGCTCACTGGTCAGGCCGACCCGCAGCAGCGAGACGCTGACCGTGTAGACGCCGCCGTGGGAGGGACCGGCGACGACGTTGACGACCTTCGCCTTCGGCACCTCGACGTTGGCCGGCAGCCGCGGCGGCCGGCGCAGCAGCGACTTCGCCAGTTCGGTGGTCGCGGTGGCGGCGAAGGCCTTGCGCACCTTCGACTCCTCGCCGCCCGTCTCGTAGACGACGAAGGCGCCGGCGAAGTCTTCGGCGACGGCGATCGCCTTCGGTCCCGCGGGCGGTCCGTCGACGCCGATCGAGGACTGGGTCGCCGAGGCCGCGGCAGAGGTGGAGGCGCTGGAGGAGGAGCCCGAGCCGGAGCCCGAGCCGATCGTCGCCGTGGCCGGGTCCGCGGTCGCCGGGGTCTCGATCGGCTGCGCCGGCTTGACCTCGGTCTCGCTCTCCTGCTTGGCCGGCTTGAAGACGGGAGCGGCGCCCTGGAGGGTCTGCTCCGCCGCTTCGGTCTTCTCGGTCTTGGGGGCCTTGGCCACAGGCGGCTCGGAGGCGACCGCGACCTGGTCGGAGACCGGCTCGCTGGAGCCGCCCTCACTGTCGCTACCGCCGAGCACGGCGGCGACGCCGACGGCGATCACCAGCACCGCGGCCACCGCCGCGATCGCCCGTCCCGGCGTGCCGAGGTTGCCGGCCCGGTCCTGCAGGGGCCAGACGACGCCACGGCGCGCGACCCAGGCGAGCCACTCGACGGCGCGGCGGATCAGCCCGAAGAGCCCCCGCAGAGCGTCGCCCCCGCGCAGAATCACCCAGTCCTCGAACCAGAAGGAAACACGCTCGGCCAGGCGCGCGCGGCGGCTGCGCCGAAGCTCTTTGCGGTTGATCGGGGTTTCCTGAGTATCCATTTGCCGGGCGTAGGTTGGCTCCCAAGCTTAAGGCGAAACTTAAGAGCGGACCTACGGATGGTAGTTTCGGCAGGAACGCGCCTTTATATGAGCGCTGAAACCCCTAAACCGGGACGGTGGCGCGCTCGAAGACCAGCTCGCCCTCGGCGGCATCGACCCGGACCGTGTCACCCTCGGCGAACTCGCCCTCCAGCAACTTCAGCGCCAGCTTGTCGACCAGCTGTTTCTGGATCACCCGCTTCAGCGGCCGGGCGCCGTAGACGGGGTCGTAGCCGAGGTTGCCGAGCAGGGTGCGGGCGTCGTCGCTGAGCTCGACCTCGATCCCCCGCTCGTGTACGCGGGCGACGAGCTGGTCGACCTGGAGCTCGACGATGCGGCCGATGTCTGCCTTCGAGAGGCGGTGGAAGATGACCGTGTCGTCGATCCGGTTGAGGAACTCGGGCTTGAAGGTCGCCGCCAGCACCTCTTCGATCTGCTCGCGGATCTGCTCGTCGACCTGCTCGCCGACGATCCGGTCCGAGCCGACGTTGGAGGTCATGATCAGGACCGTGTTGGTGAAGCTGACCGTGCGCCCCTGGCCGTCGGTGAGGCGACCGTCGTCCATGATCTGCAACAGCGTGTTGAAGACGTCGGGGTGGGCCTTCTCGATCTCGTCGAGCAGCACCACCGCGTAGGGCCGGCGCCGCACCGCCTCGGTCAGCTGGCCGCCCTCCTCGTAGCCGACGTAGCCGGGGGGAGCGCCGACCAGCCGCGAGACCGTGTGCTTCTCCATGTACTCGGACATGTCGAGGCGGACGATCGCCTGCTCGGAGTCGAACATGAACTCGGCCAGCGCCTTCGCCAGCTCGGTCTTGCCGACCCCGGTCGGGCCGAGGAAGAGGAAGGAGCCGATCGGCCGGTTCGGGTCCGAGAGGCCGGCCCGCGAGCGCCGCAGCGCGTTGGAGACGGCGGAGATCGCCTCGTCCTGGCCGATCACGCGGTCGTGCAGGCGGTCCTCCATCGCGATCAGCTTCTGCACCTCGCCCTCCATCAGGCGGCTGACCGGGATCCCGGTCCATTTGGCGACCACCTCGGCGACGTCCTCCTCGGTCACCTCGTCGGAGAGCAACGAGGTGCCGCCGGCGTGCAGCTCGGCGATCCGGGTCTCGCCGTCGGCGACCGTCTTCTCCAGCTCGGGGATCTCGCCGTAGCGCAGCTTCGCGGCCCGCTCGAGGTCGGCCTCGCGCTCGGCCTGCTCGGCTTCGCGCACCGCCCCCTCGAGCTTTTCCTTCGCCTCGTTGATCGCGTCGATCGCGTCCTTCTCGTTCTGCCAACGCGTGTTCATCTCGTTGAAGCTCTCGTTCAGCTCCGCCACCTCGGCGTCGAGCGCTCCCAGCCGCGCCTTCGAGGCCTCGTCGGTCTCTTTGGCCAGCGCCGTGCGCTCGATTTCGAGCTGCTGGATGCGGCGCTTGACCTCGTCGATCTCGGTCGGCATCGAGTCGATCTCGATCTTCAGCCGCGAGGCCGCCTCGTCGATCAGGTCGATCGCCTTGTCGGGCAGGAAGCGGTCGGCGATGTAGCGCTCGGAGAGGGTCGCGGCGGCGACGATCGCGGCGTCGGTGATGCGCACGCCGTGGTGCTCTTCGTAGCGGGGTTTGAGCCCGCGCAGGATCGCGATCGTGTCGTTCATGTCGGGCTCGCCGACCAGCACCGGCTGGAAGCGCCGCTCCAGCGCCGCGTCCTTCTCGATGTGCTTGCGGTACTCGTCGAGGGTGGTGGCGCCGACCGCGCGCAGCTCGCCGCGGGCCAGCATCGGCTTCAGCAGGTTGGCGGCGTCGACCGCGCCTTCGGCGGCGCCGGCGCCGACGATGGTGTGGAGCTCGTCGAGGAAGAGGACGATCTGCCCCTCAGCCTCCTGGACCTCGCTCAGCACCGCTTTCAGCCGCTCCTCGAACTCGCCCCGGTATTTGGAGCCGGCCAGCAGCGAGCCGATGTCGAGCGCGATCACGCGGCGGTCGCGCAGGCTCTCGGGCACGTCCCCGTCGACGATCCGCTGCGCCAACCCCTCGACGATCGCGGTCTTGCCGACGCCGGGGTCGCCGATCAGCACCGGGTTGTTCTTGGTGCGGCGGGAGAGGACCTGGATCACGCGGCGGATCTCCTCGTCGCGACCGATCACCGGGTCGAGCTTGCCCTCGCGCGCGTCGGCGGTCAGGTCGCGGCCGAATTTCTCCAGCGCCTCGGCCGTCGCCTCGGGGTTCGGCGAGGTCACCTTCTGCGGGCGCACCTCGGTGATCGCCTGGTCGAGCGCGTCGCGGTCGGGGAGGAACTCGCCGAGCGTCGCGTCGCCGGCCAGGGCGAGCAGCATGTGGTCGGTGGAGATGTACTCGTCGCCGCGCCGGCCCATCTCCTGCTCGGATTTGCGCAGGATCTCCGCCAGCGCCGCGGACATCCGCGGCTCCTCAGGCTGTCCGCCGAGTTTCGGCAGCGCCGAAACGGCCTCGCTGGCGCGCGCCGCGATCGTCGAGGTGTCGGCGCCGATCCGCTGCAGGATCGGGACGACCAGGCCCTCGGGCTGGTCGAGCAGGGCGACCAGCAGGTGGGCGGGAGCGGCCTCGGGGTTGCGGTGACCGCGGGCCAGCTCCAGCGCGGCCTGCACGGCTTCCTGTGACTTGACGGTGAATCGATCGGCCTGCATCAGTGCAGCCTTCCTTTCGTGGTGCCCTCCAGTTCTTCGACCCGTTTACGGGCTCGGTCCAGTTCGCCTCGCAGCTTTGCCACTCGCTCTTCCAGCCCCAGCACCATCTCGACGCCGGCCAGGTTCAGGCCCTCGGCGGTCATTTCCTGGATCCGCCGCAGCCGCTCGACGTCGCGCTGGGAGTAGAGGCGGGTGTTCTTCGGCGAGCGCTTCGGCGCGATCAGCCCCCGCTGCTCGTACATGCGCAGCGTCTGCGGGTGCATCTCCGCCAGTTCGGCCGCGACCGAGATCATGAACACGCCCTGCTCCTCGTCGAAGGTCGCCTTTACGCGGCGCCGGTAGGTGGCCATCAGGCAGCACCCGCCTTGCGCAGCAGCTCGGCCCGCGGGTCAGCGCCGTTGAACGCCTCGGCCAGCTTGTCGGCCGCCTCGCGCTGCTCGTCGCTGAGCTCTTTCGGGACCTCGATCTCGAGCCGGTAGCGGATGTCGCCGCGGCCCTTGCCCTTCGGCCTCGGCGGGCCCTCGCCTTTGAGCCGCTGGATCGCTCCGTGCCTGGTGCCCGGGGCGACCTTGATCTTCTTCGACCCGCTCAGGGTCGGGACCTCGATCGTGCCGCCGCGCAGCGCCTCGGGGATCGAGATCGGCACCGTCACCTCGAGGTTGCCGTCGTCGAGCCGTTTGAACACCGGCGAGGCCGCCACCCGCGTGGTCACGTAGAGATCGCCCGGGGGGCCGCCCCGCGGTCCCGCCTCGCCCTTGCCGGCGAGCCGGATCCTGGTCCCGTCCTTGACTCCGGCGGGGACGTTGACCTTGTAGCGCTTGGTCTGCTGGGTGAGGCCGGAGCCGCCGCAGGTCGGGCAGGGGTCTTCGATGATCTGGCCGGCGCCGCCGCACTGCGGGCAGGGCTGGCTGATCGAGAAGAAGCCCTGGCTCTGGTTGTCGATGCCGCGGCCTTCGCAGCGCGGGCAGGTGACCGGGCTGGTGCCCGGTTTGGCGCCGGAGCCGTGGCAGGTCTGGCACTGCTCGGCCTTGGCCACGGTGACGTTGATCTGGTCGCCGTTGACGGCCTGGTCGAAGCTGAGCTGGACTTCGGTCTCGAGGTCGCGGCCGCGCACCGGTTCGGGCCGGGCGCGGCGACCGCCGCCGCGGTTGAACATCGAGAAGATGTCACCGAGGTCGGCGCCGAAGCCGCCCGCCTGGGCTCCGCCGCCGCCGAACGGGTTGCCGCCGCCGAAACCGGCGAACTGGCCGGCCTGGTCGTACTCCTTGCGCTTCTCGGGGTCGGCGAGGACGTCGTGGGCGGCGGAGATCTCCTTGAACTTTTCCTCCGCGGCGGGGTCGTCGGGGTTGCGATCAGGGTGGTATTTGCGCGCCAGTTTGCGGTACGCCTTCTTGATCTCCTCGTCGGAGGCGTCCTTGGAAAC
>JBFXEM010000148.1:0-5802 GCA_050180135.1 Solirubrobacterales bacterium
GAGCCCGCGCACGTCGTCGTCCCGGTTGGCACCGGCGGCACCGCGGCCGGGCTGGCGCTCGGATTCCAGCTGGCCGGCCTGCGCACCCGCGTGGTCGGGATCGTCGTCAACGACCAGCTCCGCCTCGACCCGCCCGCGCTGGCCCGCCTGGCGCGGCGTACCGCGGCGCTGCTGGAGCGGCGCGGGGCGGACCTCGGGTCGATCCGAACCGATCCCGGCATGCTCGAGCTGACCCGCGAGCAAATCGGCGCGGGCTACGGTCACCGCACCGAGGCCGCGGCCCGAGCCACCGCCCTCGCGGCCCGGGACCGCCTCGCGCTCGATCCCGTCTACACCGCGAAGGCGATGGCCGGTCTGTTGGAGCTGCGCGAGCGGGGGCGCCTCGGCGGACCGGTGCTGTTCGTCCAGACCGACGGGCCGCGCTAGCCCCGGCGCTTAGGCGGGGCCGGCGCTCGGGGGAGCTCCCCGCTCTGTCGCATCGTCGAGAATCCGGACAAGCGCCCGCAGGTCCTCGTCGTCGAGGGCGCGGAGCGAAGGGGGTGGCTCGCGCAGGATCGCTTCGGCCTTGCGCGCCATCGCCTTGCCCTTGCGGGTCGCCGTCACCAGCCTGGTCCGCCGGTCCTCGGGATCGGGCTCCCGGCGCACCAGGCCGTCCGCTTCGAGGCGATCGACGACGACGGTCGCGTTGGAGGGCTCGATGTCCAGGAGGGCGGCGAGCTCGCTCATCGGCAGCGGCCGGCGGGCCACGCGGCGGATCGCCCGGGCACGGCTGAAGCTGACGCCGAGCGCCTCGGAGACCCGCCGCCGGCGGTCCTGGTCGAGGACGAGGTCGGACATCGCCAGCCACGCCGCGGCGGCGGGATCGCGGTCGGTCTTGCTGTCGGAGGGAGGATTCATCGCTCGAGGCTATGCCGCCAGGGCCTCGGGGTTGAGCGCGGTCGCCGTGCGGCGCGCGGACGCCTTCGCCCGGCGGGTCGTGGCCAGGAGCCCGACCCCCAGCACCACGCCACCGAGGCCGGTCAGCACCCACCAGGCCAGGGGGCTGGGAGAAGGAGGGTCGGAAGTGGGGAGGACGCCGGCGTCGGAGGCGAGGATCGCACCGACCACGGCGACGCCGAAGGTCTGCCCGATCTGCCGCGAGGTGGTGGCGATCGCCGAGGCGACGCCGGCCTGCTGGCGCGGCATCCCGGACACGGCGGCGTTGGTGATCGGTGCGTTGACGAAGCCGAAGCCCAGCCCGAAGACCCCGTAGGCGGCCAGCAGCCAGGGCAGCGAGGTGGCGGCGGTGGTCCCGAGCAGCATCGCGCTTCCCAGCAGCAGACCGCTACCGGCGATCGCGAGCGGCAACCGCGGACCGCGACGACCGACGATCCGTCCGGACAGCGGCGCGGCGAGCATCGTCATCACCGCCATCGGAGCGGTTGCCAGGCCCGCTTGCAGCGGCGAGAGGCCGCGCGCGCCCTGCAGGTAGATCGTGTTGAGGAAGAGGAACCCACCGAAGGCGGCGAAGGCCGCGACCGAGATCACGACCGCCGCGGAGAACGGGGTCGAGCGGAAGAAGCGCAGGTCGACCAGCGGCTCCCGGCGGCGCGGCTCGTAGGCGAGCAGCGTCGCCAGGGAGGCGGCGGCGAGCGCGAAGGAGCCGACGATGACGGGCGAGGACCAGCCTCGGTGGGGCGCCTCGATGATCCCGTAGGTGAGCGAGGCCAGCAGCGCCAGCACGGCGACCTGCCCGACCGGGTCGAAGCGGCGCGGCCGCGGCGCCCGCGATTCGGGCACGAAGCGCAGGGTCAGGAGGATCGCCGCCAACCCGATCGGGATGTTGACCAGGAAGATCGCCCGCCAGTCCAGGGTGGAGACCCCGAGGCCGCCGATCACCGGTCCCAGCGCCATCGAGGCGCCGAAGACGGCGCCCCAGACCCCGACCGCCTGGGCGCGCTCGCGGGGGTCGGTGAAGATGTTGGTGATGATCGACATCGCGACCGGGTTCAGCATCGAGGCGCCGATCGCCTGCAGGACCCGGAAGGCGACCAGGACCTCGACGCTGGTGGCGACGCTGCAGAGGGCCGAGGCCGCCGAGAAGACCGCGAGCCCGAGCACGAAGGTCCGCTTGCGACCGAAGCGGTCGGCCATCGAGCCCGAGAACATCAGCAGGCTCGCCATCACCACCGTGTAGGCGTCGATCGTCCACTGCAGGTCGGCGATCCCGGCGTCGAGGTCCCGCCCGATCGTCGGCAGGGCGACGTTGACGATCGTGATGTCGAGCCCGACGAGGAAGAGGCTCATGCAGCAGATCAGCAGCACGCCGACCCTGCGCTGCCTGCTGAGCTCACCTGCTGCCATGTTGTTCCCCCTCTTTGCCAATACTTATGAATCAATAACTATTATGAGTGTAGCAGGATTGGCAACCGGGGTTGTCGATCCGGGGGAGCGGGCGAGGGCGGTCTGTCGTATCTCCAAGCGCCGCGGTCGCGGCGCTCACCTACGCCGGTGAAGCCGGCGTAGGTTCGACCCATGGACTTCTGGGAGATCGAGGAGCACGAGGGCGGGATCGTCGTCGCCGCCTACACCAACGCGCCGATGAACTATTTCGTCGGCGACGGGGCCGCCGAGCTGGGGGCGCTGGTCCCGGCCTGGCGCGACCCGGCGGTGCGGGTGGTGATCATCACCGGCGGCCCCAGGGACCAGTACCTGACCCACTACAGCGTCGAGGAGCTGGCGGCGCTTGCGGGCGACCGCGAGGGGATGCGGGGGCTGGGCACGGACCTCAACGACGGCTACCACGCGCTGGTGCAGGACATCAGCGACCTCGAGAAGCCGGTGATCGCGGCGATGAGCGGCGACACCATGGGCGGCGGCCTCGAGCTCTCGCTCGGTTGCGACATCCGCATCGCCCAGCGCGGCGACTTCTCGATCGGGTTCCCGGAGCTCTCGCTGGGGATCATCCCGGGCGGTGGCGGCACCCAGCGGCTGCCGCGCATCGTCGGCGCCGGGCCGGCGCTCGACTTCATCCTCCGCGGCCGCATCGTCTCGCCCGAGCAGGCGCTCGCGCTCGGCATCGTCAGCGAGCTCGCCGACGACGCCCGCGCCCGCGCGCTCGAGGTCGCCGCGGGGCTGGCGCGTCACTCGGAGGTGGCGCTGGCGGCGGCCAAGCGCAGCGTCCTGCGCGGCTCGACGCTGCCGCTCAGCGAGGGCCTGCGGGTCGAGGCCGACGCCTTCCTGGCGACGATGCTGACCGACGAGGGCGAGGCGGCGATGAGCGAGTACGCCGCCACGCCGCACGAGCAGCGCCGCGCCTGGATCCGCTCGCGGGCGACCTCGGTACCCGGCGACCCCAGCTGAGTCGCCAACTCCTCCTAGGAGCGGCGCAGGAGGAAGAAGAGCGCGGCGGCGCCGAGCAGCGGCGGTCCCAGCCGGCGGCCGAGCGCGGCGAGGTCGTCGCCGTCGAAGGTGACGACGGATTCCAGGCCGGCGACCGTGCCGACCACGGCGACGCCTCCGTCGCGCCGTTCGACGCGACTGAACTCGAACGGGTACTCGCCGAGAGGAGTCTTGATCTTCACCCGACGATCCTCGCAGGTACCCGGCCCGGGAAGCGCCTCGAGGCGCCATGATGTAGGTGGGAGGCGCGCAACCCCCGAGGAGGAGGAGCGCCGATGTCCAAGCTGCGCCCGATTGCCGTTGTCGTCCTGTCCGCGCTGGCGGTGGCGCTGCTCGCCGCGCCGGCGGGCGCCAAGCAGGCCAAGTGGAAGGAGCCGCGGATCGCGATCCCGGCCGCCGAGCTGGAAGCCTCGTTCCACTGCCACGGCGAAATCGAAGCGGCGACGCGGCAGCCGGTCCTCTTCGTCACCGGCACCGGCGCCACCGGGGAGCAGGGCTACCTGATCGGCAGGGGCGCTTTCGAAGCCTTCGGGCGACCGGTCTGCACGGTCGACTTCCCCGACTACACCACCGCCGACATCCAGGTCTCGGTCCAGTACCTGGTCGCGGCGATCCGCCGCACCTACGCGCTTTCGGGCCGGCGGATCGCGATCATCGGCATCAGCCAGGGCGGCTTGCTGCCGCGCTTCGCGCTGACCTACTGGCCGAGCCTGCGCAAGAAGGTGACCGACGTGCTCGCCGCCGCGGGCACCCAGCACGGCAGCACCGTGGCCGCGGGGAGCTGCTCGGTCACGGTCCCCTGTCCGCCGGCGATCTGGCAGCAGGCGGCCGGCTCGAACCTGCTGAAGGCGCTCAACGCGCAGCCGCTCGAGGCTCCCGGCCCGACGGCCTGGACGACGGTTCGCTCGGCCACCGACGAAGCGGTCCAGCCGACGACCGGTCCGCACCCGACCTCGGCGCTGAAGGGCGCGAGCAACATCCTGATCCAGGCCGTCTGCCCGGGCCGGACCACGACCCACATCGGCACCGCCTTCGACTCGGTCACCTTCGCCGCCTTCGCCGACGCCGTCTCCCACAAGGGCCCGGCCGACGTCTCCCGCCTGCCCGCCGACGTCTGCGCCCACCCCTACGCGCCGGGGCTCGACGAAACCGTGACGGCCGCCTTCCTGGGCGGTTCCGGCGGGCTGATCGCGAGCCAGGAGGCGACCGTGCCGCGGGTCCCGGCCGAGCCGAAGGTGCGCGCGTACGTGAAGCGCCTGGTCCCTGAGGGGGAGAGATCGCGAGGCCGCCTCTTGGGGGGAGGTGAGGCCGATAAGTAGTGCTACCTTGATGTACATGAGCGAATCGCATTCCGTCGGGGTGGCCGAGCTGCGGCAGAACCTGAGCCTCTACCTGCGGCGGGTCGGCAAGGGCGAGCGGCTGGTCGTGACCGACCGCAACCGACCCGTGGCCGAGCTGGGACCGGCGCCGACGAGCGGGCAGGATCTCGACCGCCTGATCGCCGCCGGGCGCGTTTCCGCCCCGGTGCGTGCCGGCCTGCCGGAGCCGCTGGAGCTGAGCGGCGACCCGCGGGCGCTGAGCCGGGCGCTGGACGAGATCCGCGGCGACCGCTGAGTCGTGGCGGTCTTCTACGCCGACAGCTCGGCCCTGGTCAAGCTCGTGCGTGAGGAGTCCGAGTCCGAAGCGCTGCGCGCCTACCTGGCCGGGGCCGACCTCGTCAGCAGCGAGCTGGTCCTGACCGAGCTGCCGCGCGCGGTCCACCGGGCCGTCGCCGCCGACCCCGTCCTGCGGCGTGATCTTCTGCTCGGGCGGGTCGGTGAGCTCGTCGACGCCCTGGCGCTGCGGCCGCTCGATCGCCCGCTGCTGGCCGGTGCGGGCGCGATCGCCGAGCCGGCGCTGCGCGCCCTCGACGCGATCCACGTCGCCTCGGCCGTCGACCTGTTGCCGATCGAGGCGTTCGTCACCTACGACGAGCGCCAAGCCGCCGTCGCCCGCCTCGCCGGGCTGCGGACGATGGCTCCCGCTTAGGAGGGATCAGACGAGCTGCGGGCCGGGGTCTTCGCGGCGGGCGAGGACCAGGGCGGCGAGCGTGATCGCGACCAGGATGGCGGTCGCGATCCCGAGCGCGATCAGGATGCCGCCTACCGAGGAGTCGGAGCCGAAGGTGAGCTGGGGCTGTATGTAGCCGCCGACCTCGCCGTCGGCGGCGACGCCGTAGTCGCCCTCGCTCTCGATCTGGACCCGCCACACGCGCGCGTGGATGTCGCCGTTGACGCTGGTGCTGGGGCCGTAGTCCTGGCGCACGGTGGGGTCGGGCTCGCCGCCGGCGACCGGCTGGATGCCGAGCGAGAGCGGCGGGATGCGGAGCCCGCCGTTGCCGCCGTTGGTTGCCAGCAGGGTGCGGAAGCTGACCTCGGTCTC
>JBFXEM010000149.1:0-5801 GCA_050180135.1 Solirubrobacterales bacterium
ACACTGCGCATCCCGGCGTCCTTGTCGCTCACGTGCAGAGCACTAGCGCTCCTGCGTCCTGGGTCTGCTTTGTCCGTCGAGCGCGACCTCTCGGCTGGCTCTTGGGCCTGGATTGAAACCGCGTCGCTGTCGTTCGCGGCTCGGCACGACTCTGAGGACTCCGCCTTCGCGGAGCGGACGCTGGACCGACTCGAGAACCTGCGGCTGCGGCTCGAAGACCGCTTCCCCAAGGTCCCCGGCGAGGTCACCGTGGTGGTCCACACCAACCCCGTCTGGCTGACCCTCGCCCACCCCTTCCTGCCGGTCGCCCGCTGGTCCGCCGCCGCCGCCGGCCGCCGCTACATGGCCGGCTGGGCGATGGCGACCGAGCTGCACGTCCTCAACGACCCGCACCTGGAAAAGCGCGCCGCCGGCGACGACTCGCTGGAGGCACTTCGCGGCACCTCCGAGCGCCTCTACGCCCAGCTCGTCGTCGCCGCCAACAACCCGGCGCTGCCCCCGCCCTGGACCCCGCGCCGCTTCCTCCGCTACCTGCGCTGGACCTGGCTGGTCGAGGGCGGCTCCCAGTACTTCTCGCGCCAGGTCGGGCTCTACCGAGCTGCGGTCATGCGCCGCCTGCGCGAGGGCTCGCGCCCCTCCTTCCCCCCCTCGCCCCGCGACGCCGTCATCCTCGGCGGCACGATCTTCGACCTGCTCGAGAACGAACGCGGCCCCGAGGCCTGCGAGCGCCTCGTCGACGGCCTCCTCCCCGGCGGCCCCGAGGTGACGCTCGAAGACGCCTTCGACGCCCGCTTCCGCGATATCGAGGAGGCCTGGCGGGACTACCTGCGGGCGATGGGGCGGCCAGCCGGGGTCAGCTGAGCCCCGACCCAGAACCGTCGTCGGCCGCCTGCGCCGATGCGATGACCGCCTGCGCTTCCTGGAGCCGGTGCGCGTGCACCATCACCTTCTGCGCGCCGCCGTAGACGGGAACGCCTCCGAAGCCGTGCCGGCCACCTTCGAACATTCCCGCCGCCTGGATCAGGCTCGGTATCCCCGCACTGCCGAGCAGGCCGCGGATCATCTCCGCCTCCGTTTCGTCGTGGACGAAGGCAGCCTCTGAGAGCTCGGAGCCTCCCTCCGCCAAGGAAGCTCGCTCAGCTCAGCTGGTAGAGGATCCAGACGATGATCGCGGCGCCGAGAAAGGCGACGAAGACCCACAGCGCCAGGCGCGCGGGCGTCGTTTCCGTCGCCCCCGGGCGCGAGAGACCGATCTGTTCGTTCAGCTCGGCCCGCTCTTCGTCCTCGCTCTCGACCATCGTGTCGGCGAGCACCTCCCGGGCCTTCTGGGCGACGTCGGAGTTGACCATCACGTCGTGGGGTCCGGCGGCGAGGAAGTCGGGGTTGTCGAAGCCGCCGCTGCGCTTCAGCACGCTCGGGATGCCGGCCTCGGTCAGCAGGCCCTGCAGCATTTCGGCTTCGGCCTGGTTGCGCGCGAAGGCGACCTTGACGAGCTTGCCGCCGCCTCCGCCACCGCCCCCACCACCACCGTGGGAGCCACCACCGCCGCCGCTGTGAGAGCCGCGGCTGTGCGAGCCGCGCTTATGCGAGGTCGAGCTCGACATCAGCGATCTTCAAGTCTTTGAGCAGGAATGCCTTCACGTCTGCCTCTTCCTCCGCGAGCGAGACGATCACGTAGACCTGTTCGGGCCAAGCGACCGCCTGGTTGACGTCCGTCTGCGAAGGATAGGCGGCGCTCTTCGTGTGCGAGTGGTAGATCCCCAGCAACTCGGCCCCACCGTCTTCGATCGCCTTCAGCGCGTTGTACTGCGCCTGTGGATCCATCTCGTAGCGCAGCGGGCTGGCGGCGGAGTTCTCGACCCGGATCACCGAGGTCGCCTCGCCGCCGACGCCGCCGATCATCCCGCAGCACTCGTTGGGCAGGTCCTCGCGCGCGTGCGCGACCATCTCGTCGATCAGGGCCTGGGAGATCTTCACGCGGCGAGGCTAGCGAACGCTCGCGCGGACCGCCGCCCTGTAGGCGTGCCAGGCCGGCTTCGCGCGTCCGGCGAGGTCGAACAGTCCGGCGCCCTGGCAGAACCCGCAGTGGACGTCGGGCGCGGACGCGTCACGCCAGGTGAACCAATCGACCCCCGCGATCCGCCAGGGCCGCCGTTTGGCAACCAGCGCCGCCAGTGCCCGGCGCAGGTACCCGGCCTGCCCCGCCTCTCCGAGGACGAAGCCCGACGGGATCACGCCACCCGAAGCGACTCCCAGCTCGGTGACCAGGATCGGCGTCGCCGAATCTCCCGCCCCTTCGATCGCTTCGTGAGCGAGCCTGACCTGCCCCAGGGTGTTCGCGACCCTGATCGAGTATGGGTGCAGCGCGACGAAGTCAAAGTCGCGCTTGACCCCCGGCACCCGGTAGAGCTGGCGCAGGAAGACCCAGGGCCGGTATCCGGCGCCAACCGGCGCGACGCCACCGAGGACGATCTTGGCACCCGGGTCGGCGCCCCGAATCGCATCGGCCGCCAGTCCCAGAAGCCGCGCGTACCGCCTCGGCTCGGGGTGGGGCTGCCAGAAGAGGCGGAAGTTCGGCTCGTTCCAGATCTGCCAGCGGCGGATCGGGAGCACGCCCGCGGAGCCTTTCCAGAATTCACCCCCGGGGCCGTAGCGCTCGACCAGGCGGCGCAGATATCTCGACCAGGCACCGCGGGCGGCGGCAGAGTCCAACGGCGGCCTAGCTGCATCCGTCGCCAGCCAGGGCGGCGTGCCGTAGACGAACGGCAGGATCCGGATGCCGTGCGCGGCCGCGGCGCCAACCACCGCGTCCAGCTCGGTGAAGTCGTAGCTGCCGCGCTCGGATTCGCACCTCGACCAGTAGAACGGCACTCGCAGGGTCCCGACCACGCCATCCATCCGCGCGAAATCCGCCGCCGTGAGCCCACCCTGCGGGACGACGCCGAAGAAGCCGGGTGGGGTCGCCGCGGAGGCACGTCCCAAACCCGGCCCGAGCGTCAGCGCTGCCGCGGCCACGACAAGGGCGGCGCGCAGCAACGCCGGCGCCTTGTTCACCGGGCCGGCGAAGCGACGAAGCGGAAGAGTGCCGGAGTCGCCGGACAGGACTGCCGGCAGACGTGAAAGCCGAGGTCGAATACCATCGCGCGCCCGCCGCGTTGCGTCGCGACGAGGTCCCCATCCACGCCGGGGGCCGGCAGGGGCAGCGCTCGACCGCCGCCGAAAGCCGGATCAGGAAGGTTGTTCGGCAGTAGGTGGGAAATCCCCGCCCATCCGGATTCGCGGCCGACCACGAAGGTTCCGCCGCCATCGTCCAGCGCCGCGGAGGTGACCGCCATCGACAACGTCCGGACGCCGTTGCCGGCAAAGCCTCGATCAACCTTGCCGCTCGGAAGCATCCGCAGGACCAGCCCGCCGTCGCCGGAAGAGCTGGCGAAGAGGTCGATCCGGCCACGCGGCCGCAGCACCAGCGTCTGGCTCGAGAACGGGATGCGCTGCGCGAGCCGTTCGAGACTCTTAAGCGAACGCCGAGCCCGAGCGTTGAAACGGGTGTCGAGCTTTCCGCGCCGGGAAACGCGCACCAGGAAGGACGCTTTCGGCTTTCCGCAGCAGCCGCGCCCCGACAGGTAGATCCCGCCATTTGCCCGGCTGGCCAGCGCCGGCATCGCCCTGGAGGAGATGTGCACGTAGGCGCGGCCGTTGCGGCCGAAGGACCGGTCGACGGCCCCGTCCGATTTGAGTCGCGCGAGGAAAGTCGACCGCCTGCCAATGAAGGAGTGCGCCACGGACTCGACCAGGATGCGACCCCGCGCATCGAGCACCAATCCGGGCCGTTCGACCGCGCAACGGCATCTGATCCAGACGCTCCCATCCTTCCCGAAGCTCGGGTCGGGATTGCCCGTAAGGTCCAACCTGACGATCCGATAGCCCGACTCGCCTGCGATCGCGACAACAGGCCGCCCCTCGCCGTCGACCGCCACCTCAGCCGGATACCGGCCCGCGTTTTCGGCGACCAGCGCCCCCGACGGCCCGTTGAAGGCAGAGTCCAGGCTCCCGTCGGCGCGGTAGCGAACGAGGAAGATGTTGCCTCCGACTTCGTTGGCGCCAGCCTCGAGCAGATAGCTCTCCCCGTCCGGCGCCGCCGCCATCGCTCGGATGAAGACCGCGACGTATTGAGGAGACAACAGCGGCTCGAGGTGAACGACCCCGTCTTCACCAAACGACGTGTCCACCCCAGATTCGGCGGCCGCCGCCGGCACGGCCGACAGCAGCAGACACCCAAGAAGGCAAAGCGACGACAAGACACCGCGGGCACACCTCAAGTTCGACCCTCCCCTTGCTCGAGTTGGCCCGGAAAAACCCGACTGGTCGAGCAAGGTGCGGCGATTACCCGCGAAGCCCTACCACCAAACAGTGGAGTCGATGTCGCCGAGTTCCTCGATCGACTTCGTGTAGACGCCGGAGGAGAGGTACTTCCAACCGTCGTCGGGGATCAGGAAGACGACGTTGCCGCTGTCGAGCTCGCCGGCGATGCGGGCCGCGATCGCGGCGATGGCGCCGGCTGAGACGCCGGCGAAGACGCCCTCCTCGTCGAGCAGCTTCTTGGTCCAGACGATCGCGTCGCGGTTGGAGACCATGATCTTGCGGTCGAGGATCGAGAGGTCGATGATCGGCGGGATGAAGCCGTCGTCGAGCGAGCGCAGGCCCTGGACCAGCTCGCCCTGCATCGGCTCGGCGGCGACGATCAGGGTCTCTGGGTTGACCTCCTTGAGGCGGCGGCCGTTGCCCATCAGGGTGCCACCGGTGCCGAGCCCTCCGACGAAGGCGGTGACCTCGTCGAGCTCGTCGAGGATCTCCACCGCGGTGCCGTTGTAGTGGGCGAGCGGGTTGGCCTCGTTGCCGTACTGGTAGGGCATGTAGAAGGACGGGTCCTGCGCCATCTCCAGCGCCACCTCGACGGCGCCGTTGGAGCCCTTGGCGCCCTCGGAGTAGACGATCTCAGCCCCGTACATGCTCAGCAGCTGCGAACGCTCCTCGGTCACGTTGTCGGGCATCACGACCTTGACCGGGTAGCCCTTGCGGCGGCAGATCATCGCCAGCGCGATCCCGGTGTTGCCGGAGGTCGGTTCGAGGATCGTCTGCCCCGGTTCGATCGCTCCTTCGGCCTCGGCCGTCTCGATCATCGATTTGGCGACCCGGTCCTTGACCGAGCCGGTCGGGTTGTGCCCCTCGAGCTTGGCGTAGATGCGGACGTCGGGCTTCGGCGAGAGCCGCGGCAGCTCGACCAGCGGCGTATTGCCGATCGACTCGACGATATTGCCGAAGCGCCCCCCGCAGGGTCTGTTTAGAAGTTGGTCGTGAGCCATGCCCGTCCCCGTTACTTCAGAAAGTGTAGCGAGGCTATTTGGCCCGGTGGACAAACCTTCTGAGACAAGCGGCGTGTATGGTCGCGCAGAGTCCAGCTACATCTCCGTTACACCCTGGATCGAAAGGCAGGATCGATGAGCAAGACCCGGCTGACCGCAGTTTTCGCGCTTCTCGCGATAGGCCTAATCGCCCTCGTCGTCGCCGGCTGCGGGAGCAGCGACGACGACAGCACCAGCGCCAGCACGAGCGGTGGCGAAAGCACCGAAGCCAGCGGCGGCGGCGAACCGCTGAGCGTCGGATCCGACATCCCCTATCCCCCGTTCGAGCAGGGCAAAGCGGGTGAATACACCGGCTTCGACATCGAACTGATGGAAGCGATCGGCGAAAAGATCGGCCGCACGCCCGAGTTCACCGATACCTCGTTCGAAACGATCTTC
>JBFXEM010000150.1:0-5789 GCA_050180135.1 Solirubrobacterales bacterium
TGCGGCCGCGCCGCGCTCGCCGGCGTGATCGCCCGCGCCAGCGGCGGCCTGGCGCTAACCGACTACGCGACTCTGGCGCTGGCGCCGGTCGACGTCGTTTCCTGCTTCGAACACGTCGTCCTCGTCGACCCGCCGCCGAGTGCGTCCGACGAGGCCCGCGTGGCGGTGCCGCTGGAAAGCGGTATCGAGCCCGTCGACCCCGCGGAAGCACCGGTTTTGGGAGCCGATGCCATCGGGCACGGTTTCCTGCACCGGCTCTGGACCGGAGCCGAGGTCGAATTCACGCTTGGGTCACTGCAGGCGGTTGCGCCTTCGCGCCAGACGATCGCCAGCGCCTTTCGCCGCCTCCGGGACGCCGGCGAGGCCGGCGGCGTGGAGCTCCGGGCGGCGCTTGCCGGGCCGGATTCCCGCCCGCTCGCCCCCGAGACCGCCGCCCGCTGCCTGCGCGTCCTGCGTGAGCTCGATCTCGTGCGCGGCGAGCCCGGAGCTGGCGACGGGGTCGTGGGGGTCGTATCCTCAGAGGGGACCGACCTGGAGCGCTCAGCCGCGTTCCGCGCCTACAGCGACGAATTCTCGGAGGCAAGGCAATTCCTCGAAAGACCCAAACTGCCGTAGAGCACTCTGAGCTCCTCGCCGATCTCTTCGCGGTGATCGAGGAGTTCGACTCCGTGCCGAGCGCCGAGGCAAACGGGCACGGGGACAACGGCAGCGGCGAGGGCGGCACCGCGGTGGCGGTGGCGACCGTCGACCGCGCCAAGATCGAGCGCGCCTTCGACTTCGCCTGCGAGCGCCACGCCGACCAGGTCCGCTACTCCGGCGACGAGTTCATCACCCACCCGGTCGGGGTCGCCCAGGTCTGCGCCGGGCTGCGCCTGGACACCGAGACCCTCTGCGCGGCGCTGCTCCACGACACGGTCGAGGACACCAGCGCCAGCCTCGAGGAGATCCAGGCCGAGTTCGGCGACGAGATCGCCGCCCTGGTCGACGGCGTCACCAAGCTGACCGGGATGACCTTCGAGAGCCGCGACGAGCGCCAGGCCGAGAACTACCGGAAAATGATGGTGGCGATGGCCACCGACGTCAGGGTGATCCTGATCAAGCTGGCCGACCGTTTGCACAACATGCGCACGCTCGGCGCCCTGCCGAAGCAAAAACAGACCTCGAAGTCGCACGAGACGCTGGAGATCTACGCACCGCTCGCGCACCGGCTTGGAATCCACGCGATCAAGTGGGAGCTGGAGGACCTCTCCTTCGCGACCCTGCACCCGCGCAAGTACGCCGAAATCAAGCAGCTGGTGGCCCAGCAGCGCGATGAGCGCGAGAGCTACGTTTCCGCCGCCGGCGAGTTCCTCGGCGAGGAGCTGGAGCAGGTCGGGATCGAGGCCGAGATCTCCGGCCGCGCCAAGCACTTCTACTCGATATACACGAAGATGGCGAAGAAGGGCCGCGAGTTCAACGAGATCTTCGACCTCACGGCGATGCGGGTGATCGTCGGCTCGGTCAAGGACTGCTACGGCGCGATCGGCGTCATCCACTCACTCTGGAAGCCGCTGCCCGGGCGCTTCAAGGACTTCGTCGCGATGCCGAAGGCGAACATGTACCAGGCGCTGCACACGACCGTGATCGGGCCCGAGGGCAAGCCGCTGGAGATCCAGATCCGGACCGAGGAGATGCACAAGCTCGCCGAGTACGGGATCGCCGCCCACGTCGCCTACAAAGAGGGCGGCGCCAGCGACCCGAAGCGGGAGAAGATGACCTGGCTGCGGCAGCTGGTCGAGGCCGAGGGCGAACAGGATCCGGCCGAGTTCCTCGAGTCACTGAAGGTCGATCTCTTCGAGGACGAGGTCTTCGTCTTCACCCCGAAGGGGGAAGTGAAGAACCTCTCCGCCGGCTCGACCCCGCTCGACTTCGCCTACGCGGTCCACACCGACGTCGGCCACCGCACCGTCGGCGCCAAGGTCAACGGCAACATCGTGCCGCTGCACTACCAGCTGAAGTCGGGCGACATCGTCGAGGTGCTGACCGCGAAGCAGAACCGTGGCCCCTCGCGCGACTGGCTGAAGCTGGTGCGGACCAGCCGCGCCCGCAACTAGATCCGGGCCTTCTTCAAAGAGGAAAGGCGCGAGGACGCCGAGCGCAAGGGGCGCGAGAGCCTCGACGAAGCGCTGCGCACCCGCGGCATCCCGATGCAGAAGGTCGCCGGCTCAGCCCTGCTCGCAGACGTCTTCCGCGAGATGGGCTACAAAAAGGGGACCGACTTCTACATCGCCCTCGGCCAGGGCAAGGTCTCGACCAAGACCGCCGCCAACAAGTTGATGCAGCGCCTCAAGGAGGGCGAGGCGGTCGAGGACCGGCCCAGCGACGGACGGCTGCCCAACCGTGAGGACGATCGCGCCCGCCGTACCAAGGACGCCTCCAACTACGGGATCGCCGTCAAGGGCGTCGAGAACGTTGCGGTGCGGCTGGCCAAGTGCTGTCGCCCGGTGCCCGGGGACGAGATCGCCGGCTACGTCTCGCTCGGCCGCGGGATCACGATCCACCGTGCCGACTGCAAGAACGTGAAGGCGCTGAAGCGGGCGCCCGAGCGCTTCGTCGAGGTCGGCTGGGCCGGCGAAAACGAGGCCTCCTACCGGGTCGAGCTGCAGATCGACGCCTACGACCGCACCCGCTTGCTGGAGGACCTCTCGCGGACCTTCTCGGAGGCCGGGATGAACATCATCGGCGCCACCTGCACGACCAACCCGCCGATGGTGAAAAACCGCTTCGTCGTCGAGGTCGGCGACACCGAGCAGCTGAAGTCCTGCATCACCCGCCTGCGCAACATCGAGTCCGTGTTCGATGCTTATCGGGTAACCCCCTCCGCCTGAGGCGAGAACCAAGCTTGGGTAGGACGCAGGGAGCGTGGCGTGCTCGGCACGCGAGCGACCGAGGACGCCGCCAGGCGCCGGCTATCGCCTCAGGCGACGATGGTCAGGCCGCCGGGTTCGATGCCGAACTCGACCTGCGTGCGGTCGCCGATGTAGTCGCCGTCGACCTGGACCGGGAACGGGCGGGGCTCGCCCGCCTTGTCGACCGAGAGCGTGCTGACCTTGGCGGCGACGACGTCGTCGAAGTGGACCACCTGCTTGTGGCCGGCGGCGGTGCGGGTCTCGCTGAACAGGCGCGGGATCAGGGTCGGCATGTCGCGCTGGGCGGCCCGTTTGAGGACGGCCAGGGAGAGCGTGCCGTCGTCGATCGCGATCCCCTCGCAGACCCTGATCGGGCGGTTGGAGAAGTAGGTCAGCGGGTCGGAGTTCTGGGCGATCGCGGTGACGCCCTCGATCGGCTCGGCGCCGGCCACCTCGACCCGCATCCGCACCGCTTTCAGGAGGTAGCGCCGGTAGAAGCCGGAGATCCCGGCCCAGCTGTAGTAGTAGGGGCCGGCCTTGGCCTTCAGCTTCGGGTTTTCGTCGACCCGCCGGACCACGGTGGCGTCGATCCCGACCCCGCAAGCGAAGACGAAGCGGCGCTGGTCGACTTTGCCGAGGTCGATCTTGCGCGGCGCCCAATCGTCGGCCAGCGCCAGCAGGTGCTCGGTCGCGTCGACGACGTCGTTGGGGATGCCGAGCGTACGGCAGACTACGTTGGTCGACCCGCCCGGCAGCATCGCCACCGGCAGGTCCGTGCCGGCCAGGCCGTTGGCGACCTCGTTGAGGGTGCCGTCGCCGCCGAAGGCGACCACCACGTCGTAGCCGCCGTCGATCGCCTGCCGACCGATCTCGGTCGCGTGGTTCTGGGCCTCGGTCGCCACCGCCTCGACGTCAAAGCGCCCCTGCAGCGCGTAGACGACGAGGTTGCGAAGCCGATCGGAAACCGTCGTCGCGTAGGGATTGACGATTATCAGCATCCGCTTCTTGGCGGGCTTGCGGTGACGGCGGTGGGGGAGTTTCGGGTTCAAGGAGGTGGGGGTGGCGCCCGCGGAGAGTAATGCGATCGGGGCCGCCGGGCCGCCTAGACCACGGTTGCCTGCAGCGCCGCTCCCACCAGGCCGCACCCCAGCACCACGTAGAGCACGGTCAGTTTGCCGTGCCAGCGCATCAGCGCCAGGAAGGCCGCGATCGCGAGGACGGCCGTGTAGACGTCGACGACGCTGGTCTCGACGATGTCGACGGTGACCGCGGCGATCAGGCCGATGACGCCGGCGGCGACGCCGAGCAGGAAGGCGTGGATGCGCTCGTTTTCGGCAACTCCGACGAAGAAGCGGTGGAAGAAGATCGGCATCACGAAGGCGGGGAGGAAGATGCCGACGGTCATCGCCAGGGCGCCGGCGAGGCCGCCGGCCAGGTAGCCGACGAAGGTCGAGAAGATGATCAGCGGCGCCGGCAGGATGCCGCCGAGGGCGAGGCCGTCGACGAACTGGCTTTCGGTCAGCCAGTGGTGGTTTTCGACCGCGCCCTGCTGGAGAAAGGGGATCACGGTGAAGGCGCCGCCGAAGGTCAGCAGCCCCGCCTTCAGCCCTTCGAAGAAGATCTCCGCGGTCAGCGAGAGGGTGATCGCGCCGGCGACGACGACGAGGGCGGCCGGGGCGAAGGAGTTGGCCCGCCCGCTCCAGCGCACGCCGTTGCTGCGCAGCTCGTAGACAATCCCGGCGCCGAGCAGCACGAGGACGAAGCTGGCCGATGCGAAGGCGGTCAGGGCGAAGGCGGCAACCGCGATCGCGGCCAGCCACCAGTCGGTGACGAAGGTGCCGCTGAGCCGCACCACCGCCCGCAGGACCACCGCGCCGACGGCCGCGCTGAGCCCGTAGAAGACCGCGTCGAGATGGCCCGCCAGGTTCGCCTCGACGTAGAGAATCGAGAGTCCCAGCATCAGCAGGAACCCGGGCAGCATGAACCCCAGGCCGGCGAGGAATCCGCCCAGCTTGCCGCCGCGGACTCGGCCGAAGTAGACGCAGAGCTCGTGTGCCTCGGGACCGGGGAGGACCTGGTAGACCGCGAGCGTCTTCTTGAACGTCTGCTCGGAGATCCACCCTTCCTCGTCGACGCACTCGCGCTTGATCATCGCGATCTGCGCCGCCGGCCCGCCCCAGGCGAGGGCGCCGAACTTGAGAAACCGAGTGAAGATTGCGAGCCGGGTTTCCCCGTCGCTCAAGACCCGGCTGCCTCGTATCTGATCACGGCGCCGTCGTCGACCTCGCGGACGCGGCCTTCGTTGACGAGGATGTCGGTGTGGCCGATCACCTCGGAGAGGGTGAGGAAAGCCTGGGTGACGGCGACGTTGCCCCAGATCGCCTGGGCGATCTCGTGGCCCGTCTGCGTGCGATCGGCGATCAGGCGGTAGATCTTCTCCTTGCGCCGCTCGTGCGAGGCGATCCGGGCGTCGATCAAGGCGGCGTGGTCGGTCGTCGGCTCGCCGTGGCCGCCGAAGACGATCTCGGCCGGCATCTCCTGCGTCTTCCTCAAAGACTCGATGTAGGTGACGAGGGACTGGGTGCGGGTCTTCGAGCCGTCGAGCGGGCGGCTGATCAACGGGTTGGAGGAGATGTTCGAGAGCAGGTGATCACCGGCGAAGACGATCTTGCGCTCCCGATCCCAGAAGAGCGTGTCGGAAGGGCTGTGACCCGGACGATGGAGCACCTGCAGGCGGCGGTCGCGGAGGGCGATCTCGCTGCCTTCCTCCAGCGGCCGGGTGACGATCGCGTGCGAGCCCCAGCTGCGGTAGCTGCGGGAAACGCTCTGCAGCGCCACGGTGACGTCCTTCGGGATCCCGTTGCGCAGCATCACCTCGACCGCGAACTGGTCCTCTAGCTC
>JBFXEM010000151.1:0-5713 GCA_050180135.1 Solirubrobacterales bacterium
CTTCCGATCTACCGCGAGGTTCGGCCGATGGTCTTCTGCGGTGTCTTCCCGATCGACACCGACCGCTACGAAGACCTCCGCGACGCGCTCGAGAAGCTGGCGCTCAACGACGCCGCCCTCTCCTGGGAGCCGGAGACCTCGGAGGCGCTCGGGTTCGGCTTCCGCACCGGTTTCCTCGGCCTCCTGCACATGGAGATCGTGCGCGAGCGGCTGGAACGCGAGTACGGCCTGGAGCTGCTCTCGACCACCCCGAACGTGCGCTACGTGGTCCACAAGACCAACGGCGAGACGATCGAGGTCCGCAGCCCCACCGACCTCCCAGACCCGGGCTTCGTCGAGACGATCGAAGAGCCCTACATCCGCGCCACGATCATCGCCCCCTCCGAGCAGGTCGGGGCCGTGATGGAGCTCTGCCAGGGCCGCCGCGGCGAACACGTCGACATGCACTACCTGAGCCCGGTGCGGGTGCAGATCCGCTACGACATGCCGCTGGCCGAGATAGTCCTCGACTTCTTCGACCTGCTCAAGTCCTCGACCCGCGGCTACGCCTCGCTCGACTACGAGCCGATCGGCAACCGTGTCTCCGACCTGGTCAAGGTCGACATCCTGCTGGCCGGCGAGAAGGTCGACGCGCTCTCGATCATCGTCCACCGCGACTTTTCCTACGACCAGGGCAAGCGGCTGGCGGAGCGGCTGAAAAAAACGATCCCGCGCCAGCTCTTCGACGTCCCCGTCCAGGCCGCGATCGGCTCCAACATCCTTGCCCGCGAGACCGTCAAGGCGCTGCGCAAGGACGTCACCGCGAAGCTCTACGGCGGCGACGTCACCCGCAAGCAGAAGCTGCTGAAGAAGCAGAAAAAAGGCAAGAAGCGGATGAAGTCGGTGGGCCGGGTGGAAGTGCCACAGGAGGCCTTCCTGGCGGTTCTCCAGATCGACGAGTAGGCGCTTCGCGCCCCTTGGCTGCCCAGCCAGTTAGAGTCCCGGCCGAGCGAACGGGAGGAGCTGAGCTGTGCCACTGAAAACTGACGCCGTCGGCAAGGAATGGCCCGGTCTCACCTACCAGGTGGGGCGGGAGAAGATCAAGGAGTACGCGAACGCGCTGGGGATCGACAATCCGGTCCACTTCGACGTCGAGGCGGCCCGCGCGGCCGGCTTCCGCGACGTCGTCGCGCCACCGATGTTCGCGGTCGTCTACAGCGGGCCGGCGCTGGGCCCGGTCCTCTTCGATCCCGAGGTCGAGATGAACTTCGCCGCCATGGTCCACGGCGGCCAGGTCTTCGAGTGGGGCGAGCCGGTCTGCTCCGGCGACGAGATCACCACCACCTCGAAGTGCCTCTCGATCGAGGAGAAAGACGGCAAGGGCTTCTACGTCTTCGAGACCGTCTCCACGAACCAGGACGGCGCCGAGGTAGTGCGCGGGACCTGGACCAACATCGTCCGAGGAGTCTGAGATGAGCGAGCTGAAGGTCGGCGACGCCGTGCCCGAGCTGCGGGTCACCCCCGACAAGTACCTCCCGCACCGCTACGCCGGTGCTTCCGGCGACTTCAACCCGATCCACATCGACCCCGAGTTCGCGAAAATGGTCGGGCTGCCGAACAACATCCTCCACGGCCTCTACTCGATGGGCCTCGTCGCCCGCGCCAACGCGGCGCTGGCCGGCGGCGACCCGCGGGCGCTGAAACGGCTCGCGGTCCAGTTCCGTGGGATGGGTGCGCCCGAGCAGGAGATCGTCGTCTCCGGCACAGTCAAGTCGGTCGAGGGTGATCGTGTCGTAGTCGACACCGTCGCCGCTCAGGGCGAGACCCAGATCATCAAGAACGCCGAAGCCGAACTCGAGCTCTAGGGGTCTGGGGACAGGCCCGACTGGGCACCGGCCTAGAATTCGGGGCCGATGCTCAGTCCCAGACAGGAATTGATCTTGAGGTTGGTCGTCGACGCCTATCTCGCGTCGGCCAAGCCCGTGCCCTCGAAGGAGATCGCGGAAGCGGCCGAGGTGGAGTGGGGGCCCTCGACGGTGCGGGCGGAGCTGGCGGCCCTGGAGGCGGCCGGCTACCTGACCCACCCGCACACCTCCGCCGGCCGTGTCCCCACCGACTCCGGCTACCGCTGCTACGTCGACCTGCTGATGGAATCGGAGGTGCTGACGGCGCAGACGCCGGTCGAGCTGGAGCTCTCGCGCCTGCAGCGGGAGGTCGACGAGGCGATGCGGGAGACGACCGCGGCGCTGGCCGAAGTCACCGACCTGGTGGCGATGGCGACGGCGCCCCAGCAGAGCCTGGCGGCGACGATCCACCGGGTCGAGGTGTTGCAGCTGACGCCGACCAAAGTGGTGGTGATCGCGATCGCCTCGACCGGCGACGTCGCCCGCCGCGTCTTCGAGTTCGACGGCCCCGTCGATCCCGGGCTCGTCGCCTGGGCCTCCAGCTACCTGAACGAGTCCCTGAGCGGGCTCGGGGTCGGTGCGCGGATGATCTCCACCCGCCTCTCCGACCCCGCGCTCGACCGCGTCGAGGCCGAGTTCGTCGCCACACTCGGCTCCGCCTTCACCGAGCTGGAGTCCGGCTCGGCCTCCGACCTCTACCTCGACGGCACCTCGCGCCTGCTCTCCGACGCTCACCTGCCCGACCTCCCGCGCGCCGACCAGCTGATGACGGCGCTCGAGCGCCGCGCCGACGTCCTGCAGATGCTGCGCTCCTCGCTCGCCGAGCGCTCGGTCTTCCTCTGGATCGGCGCCGAGAACCCGCAGCCGGACCTGCGCTCGGTCAGCGTCGTCGGCGCCAACTACGGACTCGGCCATCGCAACCTCGGCGCCGTCGGCGTCGTCGGCCCGCTGCGGATGGACTACGCGACCGCGATCGCCTCGGTCCGGATCGCCGCCCGTGAGCTCTCCCGTTACTTCGAGACCGTCTACGACGACAACTGATGCCGCGCGATTACTACGAGGTCCTCGGTGTCGCCAGGGACGCCGGCGAGACCGAGATCAAGAAGGCCTTCCGCGGGCTGGCGCGGGAACTGCACCCCGACGTCAACGACCACGATCCCGAGGCCGAAACGAAGTTCAAAGAGGCGGCCGAGGCGTACGAGGTGCTCTCGGACCCCGAGCGGCGGCGAACCTACGACTCCTACGGCCACGAGGGCCTGCGCTCGGGCGGCTTCGACCCCCGGGCCAGCTCCTTTGGCTCGATCGACGACCTCTTCCAGGCCTTCTTCGGCGCCGAGGGCGGCTTCGGATTCGGCGGCGGCCGCGGCGGCCCGATGGGCGGTGCCGACATCGCCCTCGCGGTCGAGATCGAGCTCGCCGACGTCGCCACCGGGGTCACCCGTCAGGTCACCTACAACGCGGTCGGCGCCTGCGAGCACTGCCACGGCAACGGCGCCGAGCCCGGTACCCCGATCAGCACCTGCGAGCGCTGCGGCGGCGCCGGCCAGCTGCGCCAGGTCTCCCGCACCCCCTTCGGGCAGATGGTCCGCGCCGTCGCCTGTGACAGTTGCCACGGCGCCGGCAAAGTCGCCGAGACCCCTTGCGAGGAGTGCGACGGCAGCGGTCGTACCCCCGGCGAGCGCACCCGTGAGATCGAAATCCCGGCCGGGATCGAAGCCGGCCAGCGGCTGCGCGTGACCGGCGCCGGCCACGCCGGCGAACCCGGGGCGCCGGCCGGCGACCTCTACGTCGAGGTCGACGTCAGCCCCGACGAGCGCTTCCAACGCGACGGCACCGACCTGATCAGCGTCGTCTCGATTCCCGCCACCGAGGCGATGCTGGGCACCACCGTCACCGTTCCCACGCTCGACGGCGAGCATGAGCTCGAGGTCGCGGCGGGCACCCAGCCCGGCCACGAGGAGGTCCTGCGCGGGGGCGGTCTGCCGCGCCTCGGTGCGCGTCGGCGCGGCAACCAGCGGGTCGTCTTCGAGGTGGTCGTCCCGGCCAACCTCAGCGAGGACCAGCGCGAGCTGGCCGAGCGGCTCGACGAGACGCTCGAGCCCGACAACCTCGCTCCGCAGCGGGGCGACGGCCTCTTCGGCCGCGTCCGCCGCGCCTTCGGGTGAAGAGGACCGGCGCTTGATCCGCCTCGCGGTCCGCTGCTCTCCGGAGCTGGCCGACCTCGTCCTCGCCGAGCTGACCGTGCTGGCCCCAAACGGGGTCGAGGAGGAGCGCGGCCCGGGCTACGTCGAGTACGCGATCTACGGCGGCGAGGGGGAGCTGCCGGAGCTGGGTGAGCTCGACGCCACCGTCGGCGCCGGCCGGATCGAGGTCAGCTCCAGCGAGATCCCCGACGACTGGGCCGACCGCTGGCGCGACTTCCACAAACCGCTGCTGGTCGGGAACCGGCTCTGGCTGCGGCCCTCCTGGGAGCCGCCGCGCCACGGTGCCGTCGACGTCGTCGTCGACCCCGGCCAGGCCTTCGGCACCGGTGCCCACCCGACCACCCGGCTCTGCCTCGAGTTCCTCCTGGGGCTGGCGGCCGAAGGCGCCGCCAGCGGCCCCCTGACCGACCTCGGCACCGGCTCCGGCGTGCTCGCGATCGCCGCCGCCAAGCTCGGCTGGGACCCGGTCAGCGGCTACGACCACGAGCAGCCCGCGGTCGAGGCCGCCGCCGCCAACGCCGCGATCAACGGCGTCTCTCTCCACCTGGAGCGCCTGAACCTGCGCGAATCCCTGCCCCCGCTCGCGCCCACCGTCGTAGCCAACATGACCTCCCCGATCCTCGAGGCAGTAGCTGCTCAGCTGAGCGCCGACGAGGGACGGGGGGTGACCCGGAGGAACCTCCATAACTTCGTGACGGAGGGTCACCCCCCGTCCCTCGCCACCCTCATCTGCTCCGGGATCCTGCCCACCGAGCTCGACGAGGTCTCCGCCGCTTTCGCCGCGGTCGGTCTGACCGAGTCCGACCGCCGCATCGAGGGCGACTGGGCCGCCCTCTTGTTTCGTCAGACCTGAGAGATAGGGTTTCGCCATGCCCTTCGCGTCGATCGTCAGCGGCGACTACAAGATCGCCCTGACCCTCCACATCCTGGCCGTGGTGCTGGCCTTCGGCCCAACCTTCGGCTACGGGATCCTCTTTTCCGTCCTGCCCCAGTACCCGCGGGCCGCGCCGGCGATCCTCGCCGGGATCCAGAAGACCGACCGCTACCTGGTCAACCCGGGCATGATCGTCCTCCTGCTCGCCGGCATCTACCTGCTGATCGCCAGCGACGATGTCTGGAAGGGCGACGAGGCGTTTATCATCGTCGGCTTCCTCGCGATCATCGCCCTGTTCGGCGTCCAGCACGGCTTCTTCCAGCCCCAGGTCCGCAACATCAAAGCCCTGGCCGAACGCGACCTCAAAGCGGGGGACACGTTCAGCCCCGAGTTCGAAGCGCTGGGACAGCGGATCGGCCAGGTCGGCACCGCGGCCGGGTTGGTCGTCGTCGTGACGGTCTTCTTCATGACGTACAAGCCCTTCATGTGAGCAACGCATCGCCGCCGGTGGCGATGTTCGACTCCGGCGTGGGCGGGCTCACCGTCCTGCACGAGTGCCTGGTCTCCCTGCCTCAGGAGGACTTCCTCTATCTGGGTGACACCGCCTGCTTCCCGTACGGAACCCGGGACCCGGTTCGCCTGCGCGAGCGCATCGGCCGCATCGCCGAGCTGCTGCTCGACCGCGGCGCCAAGCTGCTGGTGATCGCCTGCAACACCGCCACCTCGGTCGGCGAGGACGTCGCCCGCGAGCT
>JBFXEM010000152.1:0-5702 GCA_050180135.1 Solirubrobacterales bacterium
GTCCTCCTCCTTGCGGACCCCGGCGAAGACGCGCCAGCCGGCGGCGTCGAGGCGCAGCGCGGTGGCCCGGCCGATCCCGGTCGAAGCGCCGGTTACGAGCACGGTTGGCATCTGGTCAGGATACGGGCGTAGTCTTTGTGACTGTTGTGACCCAGCCTCGTACCGACGACGCCGAGCGCAAGCAGGTGACGGTTCTGTTCGCCGACGTGAACGGTTCGATGGACCTGGCCGAGCAGCAGGATCCCGAGGCATGGCGCAAGATCATGCAGCGCTTCTTCTCCTTGCTGGCCGAGGCCGTGACCGAGTTCGAGGGCACCGTCGACAAGTTCACCGGCGACGGGATCATGGCCGTCTTCGGGGCCCCGGTCGCCCACGAGGACCACGCTCAGCGCGCCTGTTACGCCGCCCTGCGGATGCTCGAGAAGATCGCCGATTACGCGGCCGAGCTGCGGCGCGCCCAGGGCCTCAACTTCTCGGCCCGGATCGGGATCAACTCGGGCGAGGTGGTCGCGGGGGCGATCGGCGGTGCGGAGGGCGACTACACGGCGATCGGCCACACGGTCGGGCTGGCGCAGCGAATGGAGTCGCTGGCCGAGCCCGGGCGCGCCTACCTGACCGAGCACACGGCCTCGCTCGCCACCGGCTTCCTCGAGCTCGACGATCTCGGCGAGTTCGAGATCAAGGGCGCCAGCCGGCCGGTCCGGGTCTTCCGGCTGGAGGGTGTCGGGGCGGCGCGCTCGCGCCTCGACCTCTCCCGCGACCGCGGCTTCTCCCGCTTCGTCGGCCGCGAGGCGGAGCTGCGCGAGCTCGGGCTGGCGCTGGAGCGGGCCCGATCGGGCGACGGCAGCGCGGTCGGGATCGTCGCCGAACCGGGCGTCGGCAAGAGCAGGCTCTGCCACGAGTTCGCCGAGCGCTGCCGCGCCGAGGGGCTGGAGGTGTTCGAGGCGCAGGCGCAGTCCCACGGCACCTCCAGCCCCTACCTGCCGGTGCTGCAGATGCTGCGCTCCTTCTTCGGGATCGGCGACCGCGACCCCGACCAGCTCGCGCGCGAGCGGATCGCCGGCCGGGCGCTGCTGCTCGACCCGGACCTGAGCACCGAGCTGCCGCTGCTCTTCGACTTCCTCGGCGTCCCGGAGCCCGACCGCGGCACCCCGGCGCTGAGCCCCGAGGCGCGCCAGCGGGCGCTCACGAACGTCGTCTGCCGGATCGTCAACGCGCCGACCCGCCGCAAGACGCTGGTCCTGGTGATCGAGGACCTGCACTGGATCGACGCCGGCAGCGAGGCGATGCTGGCGCACCTGCTGGAGGAGATCTCCGCCACCAACACCCTGGTCGTCGTCAACCACCGACCCGAGTACTCGCCCAGCTGGAGCGAGGCCCCCGTCTACACGCGGCTGCCGCTGGCGCCGCTGGAACCGGCCCACACCGGTGAGCTGCTGCGCGACCTCGCCGGCGCCGACCCCTCGCTCGACGGTCTCGACGAGCCGATCCACGAGCGCACCCAGGGCAACCCGTTCTTCGTCGAGGAGATCGTCCGCGAGCTGGTCGAGAGCGGGCACCTCGCGGGCGAGCCCGGCGCCTACCGGCTGGTCCGCCCGATCGACGACGCCCGCGTGCCGGTGACGGTGCAGGCGGTGCTGGCCGCTCGCATCGACCGCCTCGACCCCGAGGCCAAGCTGCTGCTGCAGGTCGCCTCGGTGGTCGGCAAGGAGATCAGCGCCGAGGCGCTGGGCCTGACCGCCGGGCTCGAGCAAGAGCAGATCGACCGCGCCCTGCGCGAGCTGGTCGGCGCCGGCTTCCTCTACGAAGCCGCGCTGTACCCGCGGCGGGTGCTGGCCTTCCGCCACCCGCTGACCCGTGAGGTCGCCTACGGCACCCAGCTCGCCGACGGGCGCGCCCGCACCCACGCGGCGGCGGCGCGGGCGACGATCGAGCTCGAGCCGGAGCGCCTCGACGAGCTGGCGCCGCTGATCGCCGCCCACATGGAGGCCGGTGAGGAACTGCGCGAGGCGGCGCGCTGGTCGGCGCGAGCCGCCTACTGGGCCGGTCACAGCCGCCCCCAGGACGCGCTGCGGATGTGGCGCAACGTGACCACGCTGGCCGCGCGGCTGGAGGCGGACGAGGAGACGACGGCACTGGCCCTGGCCTCGCGTTTGCAGCAGCTCGACTACTCCTGGCGCCTGGGGATGGACCCGGCGGAAGCCGAGGTGCTGGCGAGCGAGGCAGGCGAGATCGCGACCCGGACCGGTGACCGGCGCTCGCTGGCGCTGCTGAAGCTGATGACCTCGGCCCGTCCCGGCGTGGCCCACACCGCCTCCGAATGGATCGCCGCTTCGAAGGAAGCGATCGCGCTCGCCGACGAGGCCGGCGACGTCGATCTGCGGATCGCGATCCGCGCCGTCGGTTGCTACGCGCTGATGTGCTCCGGCGACCTCGACGCGGTCGACGCGCTGATCGACGAGATCCTCGAGCTCGGCGGCGGCGCGATCGACGCCGGCGCCAACATCGTCATCAACTGCCCCCACGCCTGGGCGCTGATGGCGCGCAGCATCGTGCTCAAAGAGCGCGACCGGCTCGACGAGGCCGACGCGGTCGCCGCCGAGGCACTGCGGGTCGCGACCGAGTTCGGCGACCCGGAGACCGAGAGCTGGGCGCGCGGGAACCGGGCCACGATGATGGCCGAACGCGGCTCACCGGAGGCGGCGCTGGGGCTGGCCCAGCGCAACTGGGAGCTGACCGACCAGCTCGGCGACGTCTTCTCGCGCTCGGTGGCGCTGGCAAACCTCTGCCACGTGCAGGTCATCGGCGGCGATCACGCCGCCGCGCTGGAGTCGATCGAACGCTCCGAGCGGATCTACCGCGAAGCGATGAACGCCGGCGGCGAGCAGGAGCACTGGCGCGGAACGTTGCGGGCCTTGGCGCTGCTCGGGATCGGGCGCGAGGAGGAGGCGCTGGCGCAGGGGGAGGCAATGGCGGCGATCGCCCGCGAGCGCGAAATGCACTGGGGCCTGCCGAGCGCTCTGCTGGCACTGGCGCAGGCGCGGCGCGCGACCGGCACGGCGGGTGTGGAGGCGGCGCTGGACGAGGCGACGGCGGTATGCGAACGGCTCGGCCACCGGCAGACGCTGGGCAAGATCGAAGCCGAGCGGGCGAGCCTCAGCGCAGCCTGATTCGCGTGTCGATTAACTCAACCAGAGGTTGAGTTAATCGACACAGCTCAACGGACCGGGGCGATGGCGCCGTCGAGGACGAGGTCGAGGGCGCGCTTGGGCGAGGGGTCGAAGACCTCGACCTCGTAGGCAGACCCCGGCCAGGCGAGGTAGACGCTCTGGGGGCGGCGGGTGTCGAGCAGCGCGATGCCGCCGCCGGGGAGATCGCGGGTAATCGCGGTGGGCTGGTCGGCGGCGCGGCTGAGCACGGCGAAGGCGCTCGGCACCGGGTAGGTGCCGACGGTGGTGAACTGGCTGCGGGGGTCGCCGGGCTCGGCGTCGCCGCTGAGGTAGCGGACGTAGACGGCGTCAGCGGCGGAGCGCGTCAGCTCCAGCTCGGCACCGGCGGCCGGAGCGCCGGCCCAGAAGACGGGGTGGCCGATCGTCGCGGAGAGCTCGCGAAGCTGGGTGGAATCGGTGGCCTGCGGGGTTGCGTCCGAGGTTCCTCGCCCGCCCCCCGCAAGCAGCAACACGGCGAGCAGAGCGGCGGCGGCGAGCGCGCAGAGGGAGAGAACGAGGGGGCGACGGGAGCCGCGCCGGAGCGGCGCCTCGATCGTGGCGGCGGCTGCGCTCACCGGACCAGTTCCTCCAGTTCCTGCTTCTTTTCCTCTTCGGTTTCTTCGACGGCTTCCTTGCCGCCCGCCTTGGCGCAGATCGCGTAGGCAACGTAGGTCCCAGCCGCGGCCTTGACCCGCCAGCCGCTCGGCTGCTCGCCTTCGTGGGTGAGTTCATGGCCGCTGATCGGGGCGGAGATTTCGAGGGCGGCGCCCTTGCCGTCGCCGGAGCCGCCGCCGGAGATCGCCATCGGCGCCTCCTTCGGGCAGCTGGCGTCGGCGGGCTCGCCGCCTTCGGCGCTGGCGGTCACGACGATGACGCCGCTGAAGCCCCCGGTGCCGGGCGGGCCTTCGGGTCCCGGTTCGCCCTGGGGGCCTTCAGGGCCCTGAGGACCTTCCGGACCGGACTGCCCTTCGGGGCCTGGTTGGCCTTCGGGGCCTGGTTGCCCTTCGGGCCCCTGAAGGCCTTCGGGACCCGGCTGGCCCTCGGGACCCGGCTGACCTTCGGCGCCGGGTGCTCCGTCGATGCCGGGAGCCCCCGGGAGCCCTTCCGGACCGGGTTGTCCCTGGGGGCCTTCGGGGCCGATCGGGCCGGCGGGGCCGGCGGGGCCTTCCGGGCCGGGGGCACCGGGCTCACCCTGCGGTCCTGCCGCGCCCTGCGCCCCAGCCTCTCCCTGCGCGCCGGCGGCGCCGGCTTCGGCCGCGATGGCGGTCGGGCCAGAGCCCCAGCGCAGGCGCCGCTCGGAGGGCAGGCACTTGGCGCTCTTGCGGACGAGCCGGATCGAGGCTTTGGCGCGGTGATCGGTGTTGCCGGTCTTGTGCACGCAGGCGTAGAAGGTGTGGGCACCGGCGCCGCTGACCTGGACGCCGAGCAGCAACAGCGAGGCGACGAGCAGCGCCATCGTCAGTCGCAGGGTGATGTTGCGCGGAAGCGGCATGACCGGGAACCTTTCGGCCGCGGCTGGCCCGGCCTTTGATCCTGGACGCTGACGTGCAGCGCCGCTAGCCGCGGCGGGCCGAGCGCTGACGCTCGAGCTCGGCAACCATCAGCTTCGTGTGCAGGGCGGCGATCAGGTCGCGCAGCGGCTGCGCGCCCTCTTCGAGCATCTCGATCACCCGCTCCGGCGGCAGCTCGGCGGCGAGCCGGTTCATGACCATGTCGACCTCCTGGCGGACCAGCTCTTCGAGCGCGGTCTTGTAGCGCAGGGTGTCGTAGACCGTGAAGCCGATCTCCTCGTCGTAGCCACCGGCGCGGAAGCGGGAGATCGCCTCGATGATCGTCACGTCGGAGGGCGAGTAGCCGCGGCTGTTGGGAGTGAGGATTTCCAGCTCGGCGAGCCGCTCGAGCACCTCGGCGGGGAGCCCGTAGCGCTCGCGGACCTCGCCGGCGCTGGTGCGGGCGCGCTCGCCGGCGAGGGCGCGGTCGAGGATCTGATCCTCTAGTTCGAGCATCGCCGTGGCTCGCTCGGGGTCCTCGTCGAGGATCGCCTTGATCGCCTTCAGCGGCATGAACCGGGTCTCCTGCAGGCGCTTGATCAGCTGGATCCGCTCGACGAACTCGGGCGGGTAGTAGGCCATGTTGCGGCTGGTCTTGACCGGCTCCGGCAGCAGGCCCTCGCGCAGGTAGTGCTTGATCGTCGGCGCCGGCACCCCCGACGCCTCCGCCAGTTCGCCCATCCGCAACAGCTCCGCTCCCACCTCGCTCACTTCATGAACTCCGGGTGGTCGGCGACCCCATCGTTGCCGGCGGCGGCGCCGGACTCGATCATCGCCGCGATCTCCTCCGCGCCGTAGCCGGCCTCGGCGAGGACCTCGGCGGTGTGCTCGCCGAAGGCGGGAGCGGCGCGGGTCGGGTCGGCGGGGGTGCGGCTGAACTTGACCGGGGCGCCGAGCTGGCGGACCGGGCCGATCCCGGGCTGCTCCATCTCCACCACCATCT
>JBFXEM010000153.1:0-5647 GCA_050180135.1 Solirubrobacterales bacterium
GGCGTAGACCACGTCGAAGCCCTCGCGCCAGCGCTCGACCAGCTCGGGGATCAGCTCCGGTGGGTCCTGCAGGTCACAGTCGATCACCACCACCGCGTCTCCGCATGCGGCCTCCATCCCGGCCAAAGTTGCCATCGGCTGTCCGACTCTGCGCGAGAAACGCAGCATTTTGACCCGGCGGTCGCGGTCGCGGGCTTCGGCGATCCGCAGCTCGGTGCGGTCGGTGCAGGGGTCGACCGCGAAGATCAGCTCCCATTCCAGATCGAGCGGGTCCAGGACCTCGCTCAGTCGCTTCAGGACCCGCGGGATGTTGTCCTCCTCGTTATAGGCAGGAACGACAACGCTCAGGGTCTGGCGCTCGCCAGCGTCGCTCACGGCGCGTCCTCGAGAGGACGGCGGAGGACGGTGAGGCCTCGGATCCCGAACGGGATGCGCAACGAGCGGCGAAGCAGCCACCGCTCCAACCGGCAGGACCAGGCGCCGAGCGAGGAGTCCTGGGTGTTGGCGATGTCGCGGGCGACGCGCTGCTCGAGGTCGGCACCGCGGAGATCGCCGAAGCGACGCCGGTTGCGCTTCTTCACCGCCCAGAACACCGGGAAGATGAGGCTACCGAGGTAGGCATCCTCGAGGATCTCGAAGCCGACGCGGCGGGCCTTCCCAGCCAGCTCGCCGCGCCCGTAGCGACGCTCGTGCCCGAGGAAGCGATCGTAGTAGTCATAGGTCCCGGGACCAGCGGGGATGACGATCACGGCGCGTCCCCCTGGCCGCAACACACGCAGCATCTCCGCCAAGGCGCCGACGTCGTCCGGAACGTGCTCGAGCAGGTTGGCGCTGACGACGGCGTCGTCACTGCGGTCGATGATCGGAAGTGCGCAGACGTCGGCCCGCACCAGCAAGGCGTCGGGAACCAAATCGTGCGCTTTGCCGAGGCCGGGGGCGACGAGGTCGACGCCGACTAGCCGAGCCCGCGGGTAGGCGGCACGCAGGTCGTCGAGCAGGTAGCCGGTCGAGCAGCCGAGGTCGGCGATCGTCCCCCCAGCCGAGACCGCGCCCAGCCGTTCGAGCATCGAGCCGCGCGTCCAGACGTCGAGGAAGTGGCTCTGGCTGGCCTCCTCGTGGAACTCCTCGAGGTCATCGGACCAGTTGACGGCCGCGTCATCTTCGACATAGGAGAGAAAGGGCACGGTGGCGCCGTCGGCGAGCCGCCAGCCGCGCTCGAACGGCGGCAGCTCTTGCAGGCCCGCTGGGGGCCGCAGCGGCGATGGCGATGGCGTCCCGGTCAACTGACCACCCCCGCCCGCATCTCGGCGTACTCGCTGCCCGCGTAGGCGGCCTCGATCTGGCTCCAGGCGTAGTGGGCGTCGGCGAGGTCGCCGTTGAGCGGGCGCCCGTCGCCGGCGTCGAGAGCGGCGGCGAAGTGCTCCCACTCGCGCTCCCAGGAGCCGTCGCGCGGCTCGTAGGCGATCTCCTCGACCTGCGGCGGCCCCAGCTCCGGGCTCATCCGGTAGATCCGCAGCGTTTGCGGTCCGTAGGAGCGGACGAGGCCGTCGACCTGGAGCTTGGCGGTGCGGCAGTAGATCTCCAGCGAGAAGAGGTTCTTCCACTCGGTCCAGGTCACGTGCAGCATCGCCCACGGCGCCGTGCGGCCACCCGCCTCGCCGAGGATCAGCGCCGCGTTGTCCTCGACCGGGGTGTCCCAGAAGTGCGTCCGCAACAGCGCCGAGTGCAGCGGCAGCGGCCCGGCGATCCAGTGCGTCAGGTCGAGCAGGTGCATGCCCTGGTCGATCAGCTCACCGCCGCCGGAGCGGGCCGGATCGGCGCGCCACTCGCGGTCGTAGCCGAGCCGGCCGCCGTGGCCGTAGCGGCCACGCAGGTGCATCAGCTCGCCGTGCTCGCCGGAGTGGACCTCGGCGGCGGCGCGGGCGATCCCGGGATGGAAGCGGTGGTTGAAGCCGACCTTGACGCGGCGGCCGCTGCGCGCGGCGGCCTCCTGCAGGCGCTCGATCTGCGCCGTGCCGAGGCCGGCCGGCTTCTCGACGAGGACGTCGGCGCCGGCCCCCAGGGCGCGCTCGGCCAGCCCCGCCAGCTGATCGTGGGAGACGGCGACGACAACCACGTCGGGGTCGCGCTCGAGCAGCTCCTCGAGGCTGGCGCAGGCCGCGACGCCGTGCTCGGAGGCGAGCGCGGCGGCGGCCTCGGGAACGACGTCGAAGCAACCGACCACCGCGTCGCCGGGGCCGAGCGCCTCGGCCCGCTTGTGGCCGATCAGTCCGCAGCCGACTATGCCCACCCTCAGTGGCCTACGGCTCACCTGTACTCCGTGCCGATTGCCCCGCTGAACTCGAAATCGAAGACCAGCTCCTGGGCGCCCCCGGCCGCCATTGCCTGCCGGGTGTCGGCCGGCCGCTCAGCGTAGACGAGCAGGAACCCGCCGCCGCCGGCACCGACCAGCTTGCCGCCGATCGCGCCGCTGCGGCGGGCGAGCGTGTAGAGGCTGTCGATGTGCTCTGAGGCCATCCCGGGCGAGCGCCTGCGCTTGTTTTCCCAGTGCTCGTGCATCAGCTCGGCGTAGCTCTCGAGGTCGCCGCTGAGCAGCAGGTCGCGACTGCGGTAGCCCATCTCCTTGGTCGCGTGGAGGTTGTCCAGCATCTCCTGGTCGCCCTCTTTCGAGCGCTGGTCCTGATCGCTGAGCACGGCGGCGGCGCTGCGCGCCTCGCCGGTGTAGAAGAGCAGCAGGTTGTCGCGCAGCTTGCGCAGAGTCTGTTCGGTGACCTCCAGCGGCTCGACCTCGACGCTGCCGTCGGGTTTGAAGGTGTAGGCGCAGATACCGCCGTGCGCGGCCACGTACTGGTCCTGCTTGCCGACCGGTTCTTTGAGCACGTCGATCTCGATCTCGCAGGCCGCCTCGGCCAGCGGTCCCGGCGCGACCGCGGCGCGGCGGGCATGGGCGAGGCCCTTCAGCAAGCAGACCGTGAAGGCGCCGGAGGACCCCATCCCGGTCCCGGCCGGCACGTCGGCGACCGAGGCGATCTCCAGCGGGTTCCCGCGCCAGTGACGGAGCAGGACCTCGCGCAGGATCGGGTGCTGGATCTCCTCGATCGTGTCGACCTCCTCGGTCGAGGAGTACTTCATCCGGTAGCGGCGCTGGAAGACCGTGTGGGTGAGCATGTAGACGTACTTGTCGATCGCGCCGGAGACCAGGAACCCCCCGTGCTCGGAGTAATAGGACGGCAGATCGGTGCCGCCACCGCCCAGCGAGATGCGCAGCGGCGCGCGACTGAAGATGACGCTCATGGGGTGCTTGCCTCCAGGTTCAGCACGAGCTCGCGGTTGTCCTCGAACCAGTCGAGGGTGCGGCCGATCGCGGTCTTGATGTCGGACGTCGGCGCCCAGCCGAGGGCGCGGATCTTCGCGCAGTCGAGGTGGATCAGGGGACTGTCTCCGGCCCAACCCCGGCGGCCGCCGGTGTGTTCGATCTCGGGGTTGATGCCGAGGTGGGCGACGATCGTCGCCACCGAGTCGTCAACGACGATCGTCTCGTCGGTGCCGAGGTTGTAGACGTGGGCGCCGCCGCTAGCGGCGTGCGCCTCGACGGCCGTGAGGATCGCCGAGACACAGTCCTGGATGTAAAGGTAGGACTTCTCCTGTCGACCGTCGCCGAGCACTCGCAGCCGGCTTGGATCGCTCTGCAGCGCGCGGTAGAAGTCGAACACGTGGCCGTGGGTGTAGCGCTCGCCGAGGATCGAGACGAAGCGAAAGATCAGCCCGGTGAAGCCGTAGCCGTGCGCGTAGGCGCCGATCAAGCCCTCGCCGGCGAGCTTGGAGGCGGCGTAGAGGGAGGTCTGCAGCGGGAACGGCGCATCCTCGGGAGTCGGGAAGACCTCGGGCTCGCCGTAGACCGAGCCGGTGGAGGAGAAGCCGATCCTGGAGACCCCCTCGGCCCGCATCGCCTCGAGCACGGTCGAGGTCGCGATCGTGTTCTGCTCGAGGTCGCGCTGGGGATGGTCGAGGCCGTGCCGCACGTCGGCGTTGGCCTGCAGGTGGAACACCCAGTCGCAGCCGGCGACGGCGTCGCGCATCAGGGACGGATCGAGCACGTCGCCCTCGAGCAGGCGCACGCCCGGACGGTCGATCAGCTCGGCGACGAACTCACGCCGACCGGTGCGGAAGTCGTCGACAACCGTGACCTCGGCGCCGCGCTCGGCCAGGCGGTCGGCCAGGGTGCTGCCGATGAAGCCGGCGCCGCCGGTGATGCATGCGCGCATTTAGAGGGTGAACCCGGCGGCGATCGCGTCGCGGCGGAACATCTGCACGGTCTCGAGCGAGAACTGGTCGAGGTCCTTGCCGAGCGAGTTGAGCTTGGCCAGCAGGTCATGGGTCACCGTGATCACGTGACAGCCGACCTGGTTGGCCTGGACCACGTTGAGGATCTCCCGCGGCGAGGCCCAGATCAGCTCCGACTGCGGCGCCTCGGCCATGATTTCGACCGACCGGGCCATGATCGGCACCGGGTCGATGCCGGCGTCGGCGATGCGACCGGCGAAGACCGACTGGTAGGAGGGGGCGCCGTCCTTGACCGCGGCGGTGATCAGTTCGACCTGGGCGGTCGTGAACATCGCCGTCACGTTGACCTGCACGCCCTCTTCGGAGAGCTCGCGGACCAGCGGGGCCATCGACTCGCCGGAGGTCGTCGTGATCGGGATCTTGACGTAGACGTTCTTGCCCCAGCCGGAGATCAGCTCCGCCTGGCGGCGCATCTCCGCGGGGTCGTCGGCGAAGACCTCGAAGGAGATCGGGTGGGTGGTGATCCGCTCCAGCAGCCGCTGCGCGAAGTCGGCATAGTCGATCAGGCCGGCCTTCCACATCAGCGTCGGGTTGGTCGTGAAGCCGGCGATCTTGGGATCGTCGGCGAGAGCGAGGATGCCATCGAGGTCGGCCCCGTCGGCGAAGATCCGGGTGGAGATGTCTTCAAGCATGGAGACCTGACCTGTCGTCGTGTATCCCGTGCGGGCTAGTCGTCTACCCATACGAGGCCATGCGCAAGCGCTTGTTGCGCTCCAGGCACGCTACTTAATATCACCGCGCCCCGACGATTGCCGCCACTGCCGCTGTTAAGTCGGAGCAAGTTAGATCAGCGACCGCGGCGCCCCCACGCTTGTGGGCGCTGTCGGGGTTCTCGACCAGAACCGCGCTGCAGCCCGCCGCCCGGGCGGCGCCGACGTCGGCATCGGTGTCGCCGATCATCCATGATCGCGGCAGGTCGAGCTCCAGCTCGGCGGCGGCCTGGAGCAGCATGCCCGGGGCCGGCTTGCGGCAATCGCAGGGGCCACGCAGGTCGGCGAGCACCGCTTCCGGGTGGTGCTTGCAGAGGTAGAAGCCGTCGAAGCTGACCCCCTCGGCGCCGAGCAGCCCCAGCACCCGCGCCTGCACCGCCTCCAACTGCTCGAGGGAGATCGTCCCCTTCGCCGCCGCCGGCTGGTTGGAGACGCCAACCAGTGCGAAGCCCGCCGCGGCAAGCGCTCGCGCGGCGCTCGCGACCCCCGGCAGCAGCTGCACGTCGTCCGGGTGCAGCGGTGACTCGCTGTGGCCCGAGGTCGGGTCGGGCACCAGGGCGTTGAGAACGCCGTCGCGATCGAGGAAGGCGGCC
>JBFXEM010000154.1:0-5631 GCA_050180135.1 Solirubrobacterales bacterium
ACTCGTGTTGGTGGTCGGCGGGGTCGGCGTCGTTGAGGGAGACGCCGCAGGTGGGGCAGAGGCCGAGGCAGTCGGGGCGGCAGAGGATGGGGGTGGGGAGGGCGAGGATGGTTGCGTCGTGGGCCCAGCGGCCGATGTCGAGCTGGTCGTCCTCGACGTAGGGGCTGCGCAGCTCCTCGTCGTCGGTGAGGGACGCGTTGACCTCGCGCGCCTCGACCTCGAGATCGAGCTGGGCCTGCTCGAGGCAGCGCACGCAGGGGCCTTCGAGGTGGACCGGGAACTGGATGCGGAAGGCGAAGCCGCCGCTGGGGCGTGAGATCTCCAGCCGCACCGCAACGGCGACGGGGTTGGCGACGTAGCTCTGCCCGCCCAGCTCGAAGGGCTCGAGCCGGACCGGCAGCTCGATTCGCTTTCCCTCCCCGTGGGAGAGGTTGAGGCGGGAGAGATCGACGATGGTGGTTGGGGCTGGGCGCATTTCCGCACCTCCGCTGCGGGGGGACTTACGATGGGGCACCCCGACGAGGAGACACCCTCCGAACGAGATTACGAGATGGGCCAATTCCACTGGACACCCGAGACCTACCTGGAGCTGATTCGCTCCGAGGTACCGCGCTACGACGAGCTGCAGGACGCGGCCGTGGCGGCGATCCCGTTCGCGCCCGAGCGGGTGCTGGAGCTGGGGATCGGGACGGGCGAGACGACCCGGCGGCTGATCGAGGCCCACCCCGAAGCCTGGGTGATCGGGCTCGACTCCAGCCCCGACATGGTTTTCCGCGCCCGTGAGGACTACGACGAAGTGCAGCTGGCGCGGATCGAGGATCCGCTGCCCGACGGCCCCTGGGACCTGGTGATCGGCGTGCTCACGATCCACCATCTCAACGCCGCGCAGAAGCAGAACCTGTTCCGCCGCGTGCGCGAGCAGTCGCGGGCCCTGGTGATCGGCGACGTCGTCAAAGCCGACGTCCAGGTCACCCCGATCGAGCCCGGTTACGACTTCCCGGAGACGGCCGAGGACCTGGCCGAGTGGTGCGGGGGAGAGGTCGTCTGGCGGGCGGACGACCTCGCGGTGGTCCGCGCGGTCTACGACTGACGGGCGTGCAGGTGTGCACTGCAACGCGCCCGGTGACCACCAGCCGCTACCATCCCGCGACCGATGGCCGTCCCGAAGAAGAGAACTTCCAGCGCCCGCCGCGACAAGCGGCGCGCGAACCACAAGGCTGGCAAGGCGAGGCTGAACAGCTGCCCGCGTTGCCACAGCCCGCGTCTGCCTCACCGCGTCTGTCCCACCTGCGGGACCTACGCCGGTCGTGAGGTCGTCTCGCACAAAGTCGCCGATCCCACGGTGACTTCCGCGACCGACTCCGAGTAGCTCGTGGCGCCTGAGCGCCGCCGCACCGTTGCGCTCGACGGCTACGGAGCCGAGCAGGGTTTCGAGGTGCTCGCCGAGGGAGCCAGGCTGGCCGCCGCCGATCCGGCGATCGGGGTGCGCGTGTTCGGTCCCGAGCGGGCGCTCGGCCTGAGCGGCGCCGACGGCGTCGAGGTGATCCAGACCTCGGAGTGGATCGGCAACGACGAGGACCCGGTGAGCGCGGTCCGAGCCAAGAAAGAGGCCTCGGTCGTGCGTGCCGCCCGCGACGTCGCCGAGGGCAACGCCGCGGCGCTGGTCAGCCCCGGCTCGACCGGGGCGACGATGGCGGCCGCGACCTTCGGGCTGCGCCGGATCAAGGGCGTGCAGCGGCCGGCTCTGGCGGTGCAGTTGCCGGTCCCCGGCAAACCCGTGCTCTTCCTCGACGTCGGGGCCAACGTCGAGGTCCGCGCTCAGCACCTGGTCCAGTTCGCCTTCCTCGGCGCCGCCTTCAGCGCCGCCGTGCTCGGAGTCGAGCGCCCGCGCGTCGGCCTGCTCACGGTCGGCGAGGAGGCCGGCAAGGGCCGCGAGGAGGTGGTCGAGGCGCACCGGCTGCTCAGCGCCGCCACCAACATCGAGTTCGCCGGCAACGTCGAGGGCCGCGACCTGCCCGCGGCCACGGTCGACGTCGTCGTCACCGACGGCTTCACCGGCAACGTCTCGCTGAAGCTGATGGAGGGGACCGCGAAGACGGTTGCCGCCGCGGTCGCCGACGCCGCCCGCTCCAACCCGCTGGCGGCGCTCGGGGGCCTGCTCTTGAAGCCGGCGCTCGGCGGCCTGCGCCGCGAACTGCACCCGGACACCACCGGCGGCGCGATCCTGCTCGGGTTGCGTGGCATCGCCGTCGTCGGCCACGGCAGCGCCGGCGCCGAGGGCATCGCCAACGCGATCCGCCTCGCCGCGCGCTGTGCCGAGGTCGACGCGGTCGGCCGCACGGCGGCGCTGCTGCACGAGGGCGGCGCCGGGCGCGCCGCCTTGGCGGACGCCGAGAGCGCGTGATAGGAACTCGGGCATGAACCGCGACCAAGTCCTCAACCTCGTCCGTGAGCACCTCGCCGAGGAGCTCGAAGTCGATATCGAGCGGATCACCGAGACGACCCGCTTCCGCGAGGATCTCGACGCCGACTCGCTTGATCTCTACGAGCTGGTGATGGAGCTCGAGGACAACTACGGAGTCAGCGTTTCCGAGCAGCAGGCCAGCCAGATCACGACGGTCGGCGACGCGGTCGGCTTCGTGGTCGAGCACGCACCCGCCTGACCTTGGCGACGGACGCTGACTCGGCTGTCGCGGCGCTCTCGGAGCTGATCGCGGAGCTGCCCCCCGAGCTGCGCAAGCAGGCGCTCACGCACTCCTCCTGGACCGAGCGCCGGATCGACTCCTTCGAGCGGCTCGCCTTCCTCGGCGACAGCGTGCTCGGGCTCTCGGTCGCCAGCCAGATCTCGCTGCGCTTCAGCGCGATCGACTCCGGCGGTCTGACCAAGATCCACAACCAGGCGGTCAGCGGCGTCTCCTGCGCCGAGGTCGGCCGCCACCTCGGGGTGCCGGAGATGCTGCGCGAAAACGAGCCCGAGAAGGTCACCGCCGCGATCCCGGCCGAGGTCCTGCTGGAAGGCGAGCGGCCGCTGCCGGAGGCGACCGAGGCGCTGATCGGCGCCTGCTTCCTGGCTTTTGGCTTCGAGCGCACCGCGCCCGCCGTGGCTGCCGCCTTCGAGCCGCGAATCGAGCACGCGTCCGAGACCCGGATCGACTTCAAGTCCGCCCTGCAGGAGCTCTTGGCGCGGCGCGGGGCGCGCGTGATCTACGAGGTGATCGCCGCCACCGGTCCCCCGCACCGGCGCACCTTCGAGGTGGCCGCGATCGTCGATTCCGAGCGGGTCGGGTCGGGGGAAGGCCGCAGCAAAAAGGCCGCGGAGCAGGTCGCCGCCGAGCAGGCTTTGGCGCAATTTGGCGGTTAAGGGCGTCCCAGAGGCGTCCGAGCCAAGCGCGAACCTCTGCGGCAGGGTTCCCTAGGAAGTCCGAGGACGCCAGCGCATGTATCTGAGATCGATATCGATGAAGGGGTTCAAGTCGTTCCCCGAGCGGGTGAACCTCGAGTTCTCGCCCGGCGTCAGCGTGATCGTCGGCCCCAACGGCTCCGGCAAGAGCAACATCACCGACGCCGTGCTCTGGGCGCTTGGCGAGCAGAGCCCCGGGGCGATCCGCGGCGCCTCGATGCAGGACGTGATCTCCGCCGGCGGCAAAGGGATCGGCCAGCGCCGCGCCGCCGAGGTCGAGGTCGTGATCGACAACTCCGACGGCCGCGCCGCGACCGAGTTCTCCGAGATCGCGATCGAACGCCGGCTCGACCGCTCCGGCGACGGCTCCTACCGGCTCAACGGCGCCCGCTGCCGGCTCGCCGACGTCTCCGACGTCCTCTCCGACACCAACCTCGGCAAGGAGATGCACTCGGTGATCAGCCAGGGCCGTGTGGAGACGATCATCCACTCAAAACCGCGCGAGCGCCGGCTCCTGGTCGAGGAGGCGGCCGGCCTCGGCAAGCACCGCAAGCGCCGCCGCCGGGCCGAGTTGAAGCTGCGCGGGACCCGCGACAACCTCGATCGCGCCCTCGATGTCGAGCGCGAGGCGCGCGGGCGGCTGCGGCCGCTCAAGCGCCAGGCCGAAGCGGCCGAGCTGGGGGCGCGGATCGAGCGCCAGGAACTGGGCCTGCGGGGACGGCTGGTCTCCGAGGAGCTGCGCTTCGGCGCCGACCGCGCCGCGGCCGCGGCGAAGGCGGCCGAGAAGGCGCGGGCGACCCGGTCGCGGCTGGAGGAGCGGCTGGCCGCGGTCAGCAAGCGCCGCAGCGAGGCCGAGGAGCGCTTTGCCGCCCGCGACCGCGAGCGCACCCAGGCCTGGGGCCTGCTGACCAAGCTGCGCGGGGACCAGGAGCGCGTCGCGGTCCGCGTCGCCGGCCTCTCAAGTCGTGAGGCGGAGCTGGAGGCGGGCCTGGAGCGGCTGCGCGGCGAGCTCGGGCCGCTGACCCTCGACGTCGGCGGCAGCGGCGCCCCCGCGGCCCGCGCCCGCCAGCTCGAGCAGGAGCTGGGCGACGTCGACGCCGGCCTGCGCACGGCCGCCGAGAAGTTCGCGATCGCGCGCTCCGACGCCGAGTCGGAGTCGGCCCGCGAGAGCGCCCTCGGGGAGCTGCGCGGCGGCGCCGAGCGCGCCGCCCGGCACGCGCTGCGGGCCGAGGGCCTGCTCGGCGAGCACCATCGTGAGGCGCTGCGACGGCGGGTCGCCGGCGGCGAGGAACTGCTCGACGACGTTCGCGCCGCGCTGGCCGCGGTCGAGGCGGCCGGCGCCGCGATTCGCGCCCGCGTCGCCCGCACCGAGGTCCTGGTCGTCGGCGGCGAGGACGACGGCGACGAGATCGCCGAAGAGCTGCGCGCCTGCTCCCAGCAGGAGTTCGAGCTGCAGGCGCAGATGCGCACGGTCGCCGACGAGCTGACCAAGGCCGAGGTCGAGGCCGCCCACCTCGGCGACCGCCGGGCCGAGGCCGAGCGTGAGCTGGCCAGCATCGCCGAGCGCCTGGGCGAGGAGATCGCGCCCGCCGAGGCGGCGCTGAGCGAGGAGGAGCGGGACGAGATCGACCGCGGCCTGCAGCGGCTGGAGCGCCGCCGCGGCCAGATCGGCCCGGTCAACCCGCTGGCCGAGCGGGAATACGAGGAGGCCCGCGAGCACGTCGAGTCCCTGCAGGCCCAGCGCGAGGACACCGAGCGGGCGATGCGCGAGCTGGAGTCGCTGATCCGCGAGATCGACGACGAGATCGAGCGCGCCTTCGAGGAGACCTTCGCGGCGACCGCGAAGAACTTCGAGGAGATGGTCGAGCATCTGTTCCCGGGCGGGCGCGGGCGCCTGCGCCGGGTCAGCCTGGCGCCGGTGCGCGAGTCAGAACGGCCCAGCGGCGAGCAGGACGTCCCCGCTGAGGACGACGAGCCCGAGCCCGAGGAGGAGGGAGAGGAGCAGCGCGACGAGCTCGGGGTCGAGATCGAGGTCACCCCGGCCGGCAAGTCGACGCGGAAGCTGTCGCTGCTCTCCGGCGGCGAGAAGTCGCTGGTCGCGCTCGCCTTCGTCTTCGCCGTCTTCCTCGCCCGACCCTGCCCGTTCTACATCCTCGACGAGGTCGAGGCCGCCCTCGACGACGCCAACATCGACCGCTTCCTGCAGCTGGTCCGGCGCTTCTCCGACCGCG
>JBFXEM010000155.1:0-5626 GCA_050180135.1 Solirubrobacterales bacterium
AGATGCTGGCCTCGATGGTCACCGCCCGGCGCCCGACCCGGGCCGAGGTGACCGACGTCGCCAACGCGATCTACGACGGCTCAGACGCGATCATGCTCTCCGAGGAGACCGCGGTCGGCCAGCACCCGGTCGAGGCGGTGCGGGTGATGGACCAGATCGCCCGCGCCACCGAGCCCGACCTCCCCTACGGGGAGTGGCTGTTCTCGCGCACCGACCAGGGCACCCAGGACGTCGCCGACGCGGTCGCCCAGGGCGCCGTCGGCTCCGTCTACCGGCTCGGGCTAAAAGCGCTGGTCGTGCCGACCACCAGCGGCCGCACCGCGCGCCTGGTCTCCGCCCACCGGCCCGACGTGCCGGTGCTGGCGATCTCTCCCCGCCTGGAGACGGTGCGGCGGCTCAGCCTGCTGTTCGGGGTTACCGCGGTGCACTCCGAGCACGACGCCGACGTTCGCAGCCTGCTCAGCGACTGCGCCCGGCTCGCCGCCCACCACGGTGCCGCCCACAGCGGCGACCTGATCGCGATCATCGCGGCGCTGCCCGACCAGCACCTCGGCACCAACCTGTTCGAGGTCCACCGTGTCCCCTGAGCCCGATTCCCCAATCAGGCTGGAGCGGGAGGAGAGCGGCCTCGCCGTGCTCACCCTCGACAGCCCGCCGCTGAACCTCGTCGACCAGGCGATGATCGACGCGCTCCAGGCCGCGATCGCCGAGGTGGCCGCCCGGCCGCCGCGGGCGCTGCTGATCCGCGCCGAGGGGCGCGCAGTCTCCGCCGGGGTCGACGTCAACGTCTTCGACGGGCTCACCCCGGAGACCGGCAGCGCCCTCTGGGTGGAGCTGCTGGGAATGATCGAGACGCTGGAAGAGCTGCCGGCGCCGGTCGTCTTCGCCGCCCACGCGCTGACCCTGACCGCGGCGCTGGAGATCGCGCTCGCCTGCGACCTGATCGTCGCCAGCCCGAAGGCGAAGTTCGGGCTGGTCGAGAAAGTGGTCGGGCTGACGCCCTCGATGGGCGGGACGCAGCGCTTCGCCGAGCGCGCCGGCAGCGGCCGCGCCCGCCAGTTCGTGATGAGCGGCGGGATCTTCGACGCGGAGACGCTGGAGCGCTGGGGCGTGGTCAACGAGATCTACCCCGAGGACGAGTTCGAGCAGCGCTCGCGGGCGCTGGCCGAGGAGCTGGCGGCCGGGCCGACCAAGGCGCACGCGATGACCAAGCACGTCCTGCGCCGCTTCCGCACAGGCGGCGTTCCCGCCGCCGACGAGGTGATCCGGACCGAAGCCGCCGACCTCTTCGCGAGCGAGGATCTGCAGAACGCGGTCAAGACCTTCCTCGAGCACGGCGGCCCCGGGCACGCCTCGTTCGAGGGTCGCTGAACCAGCGCCCGCCGGGTAATCTGCGCTGATGCCAGGCGTGCCCGGAATGCCCAACATCGACTTCGACGCGATCGCCAAGGGGATGGCGATGGCCGTGCCCTTCGCCGGCCACCTCAAGCTCGAGATCACCGAGGTCGGCCCCGGCGAGGCGCTGGTCGTCCTGCCCCGCCGACCGGAGCTGACCAACCACGTCGGCAGCCAGCACGCCGGCGCCCTCTTCACCGTCGCCGAGACCGCCTCCGGGGCGGCCTTCGTCGGCGCCTTCGCCATCCGCATGGGCGACGTCACCCCGCTCGCCCGCCAGGCCGAGATCGAGTACCTGAAGATCGCCAACGGCCGCATCGAGGCCCGCGCCAAGCTCGGCGTCGACGCCGCCGAGGCCCTCGCCATTCTCGATTCCGAGGGCAAGGTCGAGTTCCCCTGCGAGGTCTCGCTCACCGACAGCTCCGGCACCGAGGTCGCCACCGCCACGGTCCACTGGCACGTTCGCCTCAAAGACGGCCCCTGACCCTGGGTCCCGCGCGGCCGCTCAGGGACTGAGCAGGTCGACCCGGAACGGGGCGGGGGCGCCGAGCGGCGACACCTCCAGCCGGAGGGTCCGGTGACCGCAGTCGGCGAAGCGCAGATGGGTGACGCCGCCAGCTCCCGGGCCGGCGGCGGCGAGGACCGCGCCACTCTCGGGGTCGAGCAGGGATGCCCGTACCCGCGCCCCGTCCTCGCCGTGCACACGCACCCGGATCCTGCCGTCGTATGGCACCCGCAGGGTGCGGGAGTACCTGCCGTCGGCGGGCAACGCCGTGGCGAGTGCGATCGGCCGGCCGGCGCCGGCCGGGGCGCCGACGCTCCAGCTCAGCTGCCGCGGCTCGGCCGGGTCGACGACGTCTTCGTGCAGCAGGCGCAGCGCCGTCCGGTCGGGCCGGAAGAGGGGCGAGTAGTGCCATTCCTCGCTTGGAATCACCAACTGCGAGTAGGCCTGGGCGAAGGCCTCGCCCGGGTTCGCCCAGTAGTGCTCGCTCTCGTTGCCGGGGAAAGCTTCGCCGGCCCGCTTGCTCTCGCAGACGCGCTCGTAGGTGCTCCAGCGTAGGGTCCCCGCGGCGAAGGCCGTCCAGATTCCGCCGGCCCTGTTGTTGGCAATGTGATGGCCGTACTCGTGCGCGATCACTGCCTCGCGGGAGATGCCGGCTACCTCATCGCTCTCGCCCGAAACGACCATCCGTTCGCTGATCGGGTCATAGCAGGCCATCGTGCCGGCGCCACAGCGGTTGACGATCTCGGCGTCGGTGCCGACGTAGAGCTTCAGGCGCGCGAGCTCGGACCCGTGGGGAAGGGACTCGAGCAGGGCCACCATTGGTGCCACCTGCGCCCGCTCGAACGTGGTCGAGTCGACCTTCGGGCGGGCTGCGGCGGCCGCCTTGCCGTCTGCGAGCGCGCTTCCGGGCAGGAGGGCGGCCAGGAGCGTGAGGGCGCCGAGCAGGAGGAGCAGTCGAGGGACTCGCATACCCCCGGGATCGACGCCCGCCGGCGGTGCGGGGAGCGGCGCGGACGTTTCTCGACAACTATTCGGTACCGCCGCGTTCTATTAGTGCCTGGCGCGGCCGGGGTGGCTCCAAATAAGCGTTGACAGACGCTGAGTTATGAACCAGATTGCGCGTTCGGAATTCCCTAACCGAAAGGCATCGACATTTTGGCTTCATTTCTAAAGCGATCCGGCGCACTGCGGACGATTGTCGTAGCGGGCATCGTCGCGGCGCTGATCGGCAGCTCGTTCGCGATCGCCGATTCGCTGATCACCAGCAAGGACATCAAGAACGGGTCGATCAAGCCCGCCGACCTGAACAAGAAGCTCCGCAAGAAGATCAACCAGCGCACGACCGCAGCAGCGGCGATCCCGGGCCAGGCCGGCGCCCAGGGCGCAAAGGGGGACCAGGGGGCGAAGGGTGAGAAGGGCGCGCAGGGCGAGGACGGCCCAGAGGGCCCGCAGGGCCCCCCGGGGCTGATCAGCTACGGCGCCCCACACTGGGGAGTCATCGACCGCAATGTCGAAGGCGCCGCGGTCGCCGCCCTCCGCGCGGGCCCGTTCGGTCCCGCCGCCGAAGCGCCGCCGCTGGGCGAAGGCTCGCTTGAACTCGGCACCGCCGACGGCAATGCCAAGACCGACTTCGGCAACGAGGTCGACTACGCGGGCCAGTCGGTTGCCGGCCTGACCAAGGTCGGCTTCTCTGTCTTCACCGTCGGTGAGAACAGCAGCAAAGGCATCAACATGCCGGCGATCCGGTTCGAGATCGATCCCAACGGTGCGGGCGGGACCACGACCGGATTCTCGACCCTGGTCTTCACCCCGACCGCCAACTCGACGTCGAGCCAGTGGAAGCACATCGACGCCACGACCGAAGGCCTCTGGGGCCTGACCGGCGGGCAGTTCAACAGCCCCGCCACCCAGGCCAACTGCGGCCTCAACGGTCCCCGCTGCACCTTCGCCGAAGTCACGGCCCTGCTGGCCACCGGCACCGGCGCCACCATGTTCACCGCCGCCGTGGGCAAGGGCAAGGACTACGCCTTCCACGGCGCCGTCGACGCCCTCGAGATCAACGATCAGACGATCGACTTCGAGCCCAACGGCGTCCGCATCGACAACTAGGACCGCGCGGCACCCGGGCGGGGCGAAACGCCCCGCCCGGACCGCCAGTCCCTAGAATCACGCCTCCCGCGTTTCGCGCTCCCCTCCGGGCGCGCCGACTCGCCGGACACGCGCCCGTAGCTCAGCCGGATAGAGCGTCGGTCTACGAAACCGAAGGTCACAGGTTCGAATCCTGTCGGGCGCGTTGATTGGCTTGATAAGGCGGATTCGTGGGTGTAACCGCAGATAGATCGTCGGTTTGAACCGCCCTGAAACCGATGTCTAACTCCGAGTTCGTGCCTAACTGGGCCTCGGCTTCGGCATTTCCCAGGTCCTTCGTTTCCCTAATTCGTCCCTAGGAGATGCACGTCATCTCTCATCGATGGCAGGACATCGCCGCATAGCGAGCTTCGGTCGTCTTTGACGAGAACCCGGGGTCGCCATGTCTGCGTATGCCGTTTCTCGGGCTCATAATCCCCCAGGTCGCAGGCTCGAATCCTGGCCTCGCCATTGGACAAGGCCGCGGAGTCGGGGCCTTGTCGTGTCTGAAGCCCCGTGGCAACGCTCCAGCGGGTACTAAGTTCGAGGATCCTCGTTGTTCGCGCTGGTCTTCGCCGTCTTCAGGCGATTCTCTACGACTGGCCAGGAATGATAAGAGCTCAACGAGCGAGCGCCCGGTTGGTGTACTTTCTAGTGGTCCCTACTGCCAGGCCCGTTGAGGGCGTCGGAGGTGAGAGTTGAAGCCGCCAGCGGCTGCCTTTTCGAGCGATCTACTGGCGGGTGTCCCCGCTCTGGTCACCGGTGGGGGGACGGGGATCGGCCGGTCGATCGCTCTGGAGTTGGCATCCTGTGGCGCCAAGGTCGTGGTCGCCGGCAGGCGCGAGGACCCGATCGTCGCGGTCGTCGCCGAGATCGAGGCCCGCGGCGGCGCGGCGCTGGCGATCGCGACCGATATCCGCGAGCCCGACCAGGTCGAGAGGATGGTCGCCGGCGCGAGCGACCGATTCGGTCCGCTCGGCATCCTCGTAAACAACGCCGGCGGCCAGTTTGCCGCCCCCAGCCGAGAGATCTCCACCAATGGCCTGCGCGCGGTCAGCCGGCTCAACATGGAGGCGACCTGGGACGTCACCCGGACCGTCGCTACCCGGGCGATGATCGGCAAGGGCGCTGGCTGCATCCTCAACATCACGCTAGCGATGGAGCGGGGGATCCCTGGGCTGATGCCGGGAGCGGCGACGCGCGCCGCCGTGCACAGCATCACCCGGCACCTCGGCACCGAATGGGCGCGGCACGGGATCCGCGTGGTCAGCCTCGCCGCCGGCCACGTCCTAACCGATGGGCTTCGCAACTATCCTGAGGATGTGATCGAGCGTCTGGCGCGGACGGTGCCGATGGGTCGGCTCGCCGATCCAGAGGAGATCGCCCGCACCGCGGTCTTCCTGGTCTCGCCGCTCGCCTCCTACATCACCGGGGAGGTTGTCGTCGTCGACGGCGGCAAGTCGAATTGGGGCGACACCTACATGGTCGACCCGGAGACGACTTAACCGATGGCAATGAGGAAGGTTTTGATCTCCGGGGCCAGCAAGGGCAGCGGCCTGGCCACCGCCAAGCGGCTGGCTCAGAACGGCGTCGACGTAG
>JBFXEM010000156.1:0-5616 GCA_050180135.1 Solirubrobacterales bacterium
GATCCCCGTGCAGAGCTCGCCCGGCGTCGTCTCCAGGGCACCGGCCAGCTTCACGATCGTGCCGAGCCGCGGCTCGCGCCCGGCGCGCTCGAGCAGGGAGATCTCGGTGCGGTGGAGGTTGCAGCGATCGCCGAGCTCTTCCTGGGAGATTCCAGCGGCGGTACGGGCACGGCGGAGATTCGCGGCAAAACGCTCTTGAGGATTCAAGTGGCCAATTCTTCGAGACTGAAGACAAAGACTCTACAGACAGAATGTTGCACTCTCGTTGGCATGCCCGTCAGTTTCGCTACCTTCTTGTCAGCAACTCAATTCAGATCAGCGCACATATGCGCAGAAACCATTGAGTGCTGGCGAGCCATGTGTTATACCGACACGGTGAAAAAGGAGGAGTCATGAGCGACACGGTCGATTCGCGGCGAACCAGTTCTTGCGCGACCGAACTCGTCTGCCCTGTCTGTGACTCTCGCGCCGAGCTCACCAGCACCGCGTTTCGCTGCCCCTCCTGCGACACCGGCTTCGACATCGAGTACGACTACGAGATGGCGAAGGCGCGCATCGACGCGCGGCCGCTGGGCGATCGTCCCTGGAACATCTGGCGCTTCGAGGAGCTGCTGCCGATCGTCGGCCGCGACGCCGCCGACCGGGTCGGCCGCTTCGCCGGCCAGACGCCGCTGATCCGAGCCGAGCGCCTCGGCGCCGAACTCGGCCTGCGCAACCTCTACGTCAAGGACGACTCGACCAACCGGCCCTCGCTTTCCTACAAGGATCGCGTCGTCAGCATGGCGGTCGCCCGCGCCCTCGAGCTCGGCTCCGGGGAGATCGGCTGCGTCTCGACCGGCAACGTCGGCACCGCCACCGCCTCGCTGGCGGCCGCCGCCGGGCTCAAGCCCTACGTCTTCTACCCCGCCAACCTGGAGCGGGCGAAGGCACGCGGCGTGCGCGCGCTCGGCGCCCAGGTCTGCCAGGTCGACGGCAACTACGACGAAGCCAACCGGGCCTGTCGCGAGCTGACCGAAAACACCGGCATCCCCTTCGCCAACATCAGCCTGCGGCCGTTCTACGCCGAGGGCGCGAAGACCCTCGCCTACGAGGTCGTCGAGGCGCTCGGCTGGAACTCGCCGGACCACATCGTGATGCCGGCCGCCGGCGGCACGCTGTCCTCGCGGGTGCACAAGGGCCTGCTCGAGTTCGAGTCCCTCGGCCTCGCCGAGACCGCCGCGACCAAGCTCCACATCGGCCAGCCCACGGGTTGCTCGCCGATCGCGAAAACGATCGTCGAGGGCAGCGACGAGATCGTCCCGGTGGCCCCGGAGACGCTGGCTCAGTCGCTGGCGATTGGCGCCCCCGGCGATGGCCCGCTGGTTGTCGAGGCGGTGCGCAGCCGCGGTGGCTCCGCCGCCGACGTCCCCGACGGCGAGATCCTCGAAGCGATGGAGCTGTTGGCCAGCACCGAGGGCGTTCTCACCGAGCCGGCCGGCGGCACCACCGTCGCGGCGACGATGAAGCTGGCCCAGCGCGGTGCGATCGGGCCCGACGACGTGACCGTGATCGTGATCAGCGGCAACGGCCTGAAGACGCTCAACGAGCAGCCGGTCAAACCGTGGCCGGAAGGCGTGCCCTGCAACGCGGCGACGATGGAGGAAGTTGTCGTCGAGTTCCGCGAAGGCGGCGTCACAAGCAACGTTTGAGCGCGCGCCCCGCGGTTCCCGGCGTAACGCACCACCGAGTCCGGGCCCGCGGGGTCGAGTTCCACGTGGCCGAGGCGGGAGCCGGCGAGGACGTCGTCCTCTGCCTGCACGGCTGGCCGCAGCACTGGTACGAGTGGCGCCACCTGATGCCGGCGCTGGCCGACGGCCACCGGGTGCTGGCGCTCGACCTGCGCGGCTTCGGCGAGTCGGAGGCGCCGCGGGGCGGCTACCTGAAGGAGGAGATGGCAGACGACGTGCTCGCCGTCCTCGACGCGCTCGGCCTCGAGCGGGTGAAGCTGGTCGGCCATGACTGGGGCGGCTGGATCGGGTTCCTGCTCTGCCTGCGGGCGCCCCAGCGCTTCGAGCGCTTCCTGGCCCTGAACATCGTCCCGCCCTGGGTCAACATGCGCAACATGGTCGGCCACGCCTGGCGCTTCGGCTACCAGCAGGCGATCCTGGCGCCGGGTCTCGGCTACGGCCTGCACCGGCGCGGCTTCGTGCGCCGGATCCTCCGCGGCGGCTCGGTCGTCAAGGACGCCTGGAGCGAGGCGGACCTCGACGCCTTCGCCGACAACCTCGCCGAGCCGGCGCGGGCCCGGGCGGCGGTCCAGGTCTACCGCGTCTTCAACCTGCGCGAGGCGCTGCCGATCGCCCGCGGCCGCTACGCCGAGGCGCGCCTGACCGTGCCGACGCTGCTGCTGTTCGGCGAAGACGACTTCGTGCTGCGCCCGTCGATGCTCGGCGGCTACCAGAACCACGCCGACGAGATGCGGGTCGAGCTGGTCCCCGACTGCGGCCACTTCATCGCCGACGAGCGCCCCGACCTGGTCGCCGCGCGCGCCCGCGAGTTCTTCGCCTGAGTCGGCGGGCGCTCAGGCGCGGATGCGGGCCTCCTCGAGGTCGAGATCGCGCTCGATCTGGCGCATCGTCGTGTTGCGCAGGCGGCCGGCGCCGCGCAGGTTGAGCAGCTCTTCGCGCTCGATCCCGATCAGCTCGCGGCGCAGCTCGCCGTAGTCGGAGATGCGCTCGTCGCGGGCGGCGCGCTCGGGGTCCTCGCCGTCGAGCACCGCCGCGCACATCCGGAAGCGCGAGCGGTAGAGGTCCCGCAGGCGCTTCAGCTGCATCTCGTCGGCGCGCTCCTCGGCCTCCATCTGGTCGAGCCGGTCGAGCGCCGACTGCGCCGCCTCCATCCGCGCCACCGCCTCCTCGTCGCTCCAGCGCCGCGGCTCCTTCAGCTTCAGCCGTTTGACGATGAACGGCAGCGAGAGGCCCTGGCCGACCAGGGTGATCAGGATCAGCGCGAAGGTGAGGAAGATGATCTGCGGCCGCGCCTGCACGCTGAGCGGGACCGCGAGGGCGGCGGCGAGCGAGACGGCGCCGCGCATGCCGCTCCAGCCGACCGCGAAGCGCTGTCCGAAGGTCTCGCCGGCGTCGCCGCGCATCGCGAAGACGAAGGCGAGTCGGGCCGCCAGGGAGGCGATCGCGATCGCGACCGCCGGCCAGAGCAGCTCGCTGACCCCGGAGGAGCTTTCGTTGAGGGTGTCGACGACGCCCGGCAGCTGCAGTCCGAGCAGCACGAAGAGGGTGATCTCCAGCCCGAAGACGAGCACGCTCCAGAACGAGACCGCGCCGAGGCGGGTGTCGGCGTCGAGCGAGCGCGGCGACTGGTAGCCGGCGTAGACGCCGGCGACGACGGCGGCGAGGATGCCGGAGACCTCGAGCTCCTCGGCGCCGATGTAGGCGCCGTAGGCGGTGAGGACGGTGAGGAAGATGACCAGGCCGGGGTCGGTCTGGCGGCGGACGACGAGGTTGGAGACGACCCCGACCGCAAGCCCGACGAGGATGCCGCCGAGGGCGACGACGACGAACTCGAGCGTCGCGTGGCCGAGGCTGAAGGCGGTCCCGGTCGCGACCCCGACCGCGATCCGGTAGAGGACCAGGGCGGTGCCGTCGTTGATCATCGACTCGCCCTCGACCAGCAGCCGCACCCGCTCGGGGGTGCGCAGGCGGCGGAAGATCGAGGTCGCGGAGACGGCGTCGGTGGGGGCGAGCACGGCGCCGAGGATCGCCGCCTCGGCCCAGCTCAGCTCCGGGACGAGGGCGTGGGCGACGAGGGCGACGACGGCGGCGGTGAGGAAGACGAGGCCGACCGAGAGCATCGCCAGCGGCCGCATCAGCGCCCGCAGCTCCTGCGGCGAGGTCTGCCAGCCGGCCGAGTAGACCAGCGGCGGCAGGAAGATCAGGAAGATCGTGTCCGGATCGAGCTCGACCTCCGGCAGCCCCGGGATCAGCGCGATCCCCAGTCCGCCGGCCACGAGCACGATCGGCGCCGGGATCTTTCCGAACTCGGCGATGCGGACCAGCAGCGCCGCCGCCAGCAGCAGCAGCAGGATCGACTCGATGTCGTGCACGAGCACATAACATCGGACTCCGTGGACGAACCGCTCTCACCCCCGCTGGAGGACATCGATCATGTCCGCGGTGAGCGCGACGCGCCGCTGGAGCTGGTGATGTTCGGCGACTTCCAGTGCCCCTTCTGCCTCGGCGCCCAGTCGGTGATCCGGCGCGTCCGCGACCGCCTCGGTGACCGGCTCGCCTTCTCCTTCCGCCACCTGCCGATCGTCGAGCGCCACCCGCTGGCGCCGATGGCGGCGCAGGCCAGCGAGGCCGCATCCGCCCAGGGCCGCTTCTGGGAGTACCACGACGCCCTCTTCGCGGCGCAGCCGAAACTCTCGCTGAAGACGGCGCTGGCGGTCGGAAAGGACCTCGGCCTCGATGCCGACCGCCTGCAGGCGGAGATCGAGGGGGAGGTCTTCCTCGAGCGGATCGCCCGCGACGTCGCCTCGGCGGAGACCAGCGGCGCCACGGGCACCCCTACCTTCTTCGCCAACGGCATCCGCCTCTTCGGCGCCTACGACGCCTCCTCGCTGGTCGACGCGCTCGAGGGCTGAGCGTGAGGGCGCTCGTCCAGCGCGTAAGTCAGGCGGCGGTCGACGTCGAGGGAGACCGCGTGGCCCAGATCGGTCCGGGGATGCTGATCCTGCTCGGGGTCGGCGTCGGCGACGGCGAGGAGCAGGCCGACCGGCTGGCCGAGAAGGTGGCGAAGCTGCGCATCTTCGACGACGCCGAGGGCAGGATGAACGAGCCGCTGGGTGAGCGCGAGGTCCTCTGCGTCAGTCAGTTCACGCTCTACGGGGACGCCCGCAAGGGCAACCGTCCCAGCTACACGGGCGCCGCGCGGCCGGAGGTCGCGGAGCCGCTCTATGACCGCTTCTGCGAGCGACTCGGCGCCAAGAAGGGCGTCTTCGGCGCCTGCATGGGCGTGGCGCTGATCAACGACGGGCCGGTCACCCTGATGGTCGAGGCATGACCCGCGCGGCCCTGCTGATGGCGGCGGGGCTGCTGGGGGCGATCTCGTTCTGCGGCTGCCTCGACGGGACCGTGCGCAACCCGCCGGGGGAAACGGCGGCGAAGCAGCAGGGTACGCAGGGCAAGGAGAACGGCAAGAAGGGCCAGGGCGGCGACTCCGCCGGCGGCAAGCAGGGCGGGGGAGGGGGCGGCGGCTCGGGCGTCTCGGTAGCCGCGGTCGGTGACACGGCGATGGGGGTCACGCCCGAACTCCCGCCCGAACCGGCCAGCTACTTCGACCCGATCTCTCCCGAGCTGAAGGGCGACGTCGTCTTCGGCAACCTCGAGGGCACGCTCACCGACGCCTCCGAAGACGTCAAGTGCGCCGGTGCCAAGCCGGGAACCTGTTACGCCTTCCGCGCGCCGCCGGAGTACGCCGATTACCTGCATGAGGCCGGCTTCAACGCGATGTCGCTCGCCAACAACCACTCCTTCGACTTCGGCGAAGCTGGTCAGGAGGAGACGATCTCGGCCCTGCACCGGGCGGGGATCGAACCGGTTGGGGTTCCCGGCCGGATCG
>JBFXEM010000157.1:0-5532 GCA_050180135.1 Solirubrobacterales bacterium
CCTCTTTCTTCGGGGACGTCCCGGAGGCGATCCTCGCCGGCGTCGACTTGGCGATCGACGGCGGCGAGCTGACCGGCCTGCCCTCGACCGTGGTCGACGTCACCGCGATCGACCGCGACGGCTCCTGGTCGGTCCTGCGCGAAGGCGCCGTCTCCGAGGGCGACCTGGCCAGCGCCCTCGCTTCCTTCGGAGTCGACTAGTCGTCCGCCCTCAGCAGGCGGCGTTGATGCCGGTGTACGGCAGGCTGACCAGCCGCACCGAGCTGTTGTCGTCCTCGTTGGACTCGAACAGGTTCTGCGCGGGGTCGACGGTCATTTCGTAGGCGAAGCAGCCGCGCAGGCCGGCGACGTTGATCCACTGCTGGTGGTACGGGGCGGGGTAGATGTCTGACCAGCCGACCGACGTCCCCAGCGTGACCCGGTTGCGGTACGGGTTCTGGTTGCAGCCGGGGTAGTGGCGGGCGGGAGGCGAGACCGCGCTCGGCTGGGTGCGCTCGAGGTCGCGCAGGCAGTAGTTGAGCTTGGGGCTGGTGCGGACGACGGCGCCGAGGCTGCCGTCCGGTTCGACCGCGCGCAGGTCGAACTGCGCCAGCTCGTGGACCTTCCAGTAAGCGCCGCCCCAGTAGGCGCCGACGTCGGTGAAGCGCAAGGTCGCGTCGCTCTGCACCGTGATGTGCCCGCCGTCGACCTTGTAGATGCGCTGGTTGGTCCGCATCGATCGCCAGCCGTTGCGCTTGCCGATCAGCTCCATCGGGCCGCGGCCGCGGCTGCGGACGTCGCTGGTCGCCCGCAGCAGCACCCGACCTGGGCCGCTGTCCTCGACGTAGATCTCACTGGCCGGCCCGATCCGCAGATTCGGACAGAGCAGCCGCTTGGCTTCCTTGCCTTCGCAGGGGTTCTCGATCGGCGCCGCCTGGGCCCCGGCGGCGAGGGGGGCGGCGAGCAGGAGGGCCGTGGCCAAGACGACGAATCGGGCTCTCACAGCGCCAAGACTATCCCGGCGCGTTGCTATCGTCGGCCACCCGTGAGCCAGATGCCCGAGAACTTCCAGACCGCTCCGCTCGCCGAGGTCGATCCCGAGATCGCCGCCGTGCTCGAGGGTGAGCTGCGACGTCAGCGGCACACGCTGGAGATGATCGCCTCCGAGAACTTCGTCCCGCAGGCGGTGCTCGACGCGGTCGGCTCGGTGCTGACCAACAAGTACGCAGAGGGCTACCCGGGCCGCCGCTACTACGGCGGCTGCGAGGAGGTCGACGTCGCCGAGCAGCTGGCGATCGACCGCGCCAAGGAGCTGTTCGGCGCCGAGCACGCCAACGTCCAGCCCCACGCCGGCGCCCAGGCCAACAACGCCGCCTACATGGCGCTGATCGAGCCCGGTGACACGATCCTCGGCCTCGCCCTCGACCACGGGGGCCACCTCAGCCACGGGATGAAACTGAACGTTTCCGGCAAGCTCTACAACCCCGTTCCCTACCACGTCAGCCGCGACGATTTCCGGGTCGACATGGACGAGGTGGCGGCGCTCGCCGAGGAGCACCGCCCGAAGCTGATCGTTGCCGGCTGGTCGGCCTACCCGCGCCAGCTCGACTTCGCCGCCTTCCGCGAGATCGCCGACTCGGTCGGGGCCAAGCTGATGGTCGACATGGCCCACTTCGCCGGCCTCGTCGCCGCCGGCGAGCACCCGAACCCGGTCGAGCACGCCGACGTGGTTACGACGACGATTCACAAGACGCTCTGCGGTCCCCGCAGCGGCATGATCCTCTGCCGCGAGGAGCACGCGAAAGCGATCGACAAAGCGATCTTTCCCGGCCAGCAGGGCGGGCCGCTGATGCACACGATCGCCGCCAAGGCGGTGGCGCTGCACATCGCCTCCAGCGCCCAGTTCAAGCGCCGCCAGCGGCAGACGATCTCCAACGCCCGCGAGCTCGCCGCCGGGCTCGAAGCGGGCGGCGTCCCGGTTCTCACCGGCGGTACCGACGTCCACCTCGTGCTCGTCGACCTGACCCCGACCGGGCTCGACGGCCAGACCGCCGAGGATCGGCTGGACGAAGTCGGGATCACGGTCAACCGCAACGCGATCCCGTTCGACCCGCGGCCGCCGCTGAATCCCTCTGGCCTGCGGATCGGCACCCCGGCGCTGACCACGCGGGGCATGGGGGAGGCGGAGATGGCCGAAATCGCCTCCGTCATCGCCACCGCGCTGACCGGCGACTTCGTCTTCGAGAAGGACGGCCTCAGCGCCCGCACCGAGGCGCTGATCAATCGCCACCCGCTCTATCCCGAGCTGGCGACCGCCTGACCCTTTGAAGATCTGGGTCGACATGAGCGCTCCGGCGCACGTCCTCGTGCTGCGCCCGATCATCGAACGGCTGCGGGCCGAAGGCCACGAGGTCGAGGTGACCTCGCGTGACTACGCCCAGACGCAGCAGCTGTTGGAGCTGCACCAGATGCCCCACACCCCGATCGGCCGTCACGGCGGCGCCTCGCGGGTCGGCAAGGCCTACCGGCTCGGTGAGCGCACGGCGCGGATGCTCGCCTACGGGCGCGGGCGCTCCTTCGACCTCGCGCTCGCCCACGGCTCCAACGACCTCGCGCTCGCCGCCCGCGCGCTCGGCGTCCCCGAGGCCAACATGCACGACTACGAGTACGCGGTCACCCAGCACCACATCGGCTGCCGCCTGGCGCGCCGGGTGATGTTCCCCGACACGGTTCCGGCCTCGCGGCTGCGGCGCTTCGGGGTCGGCCCCGACAAGCTCTTCCCCTACCCGGGCCTGAAGGAGGAGTACTACCTCTACGACTTCGAGCCCGATCCCGAGGTGCTGACTCGGCTCGGGGTCGAGACCGACCGCGTCGTCGTGATCGTGCGGCCGCCGCCCGACGTCTCGCTCTACCACCGCAAGTCGAACCCGCTGTTCCCGAAGGTGCTGGAGCGGATCGGCCGCGACGAGGGCGTCCACGCCGTGGTACTGCCTCGCACCGAGGCCCAGCGCACCTTCATCAACGGCCTCGCCCTGCCCTCGCTGATCGTGCCCGGCCAGGCGGTCGAGGCCCAGAGCCTGGTCGCTCTCGCCGACCTGGTGATCTCCGCCGGCGGCACCATGAACCGCGAGGCCGCGGCGCTCGGCACCCCGGTCTACACCACCTACGGCGGCCGCCTCGGCGGCGTCGACGAAGCTCTGATCCGCAGCGGGCGTTTGCGCCCCCTCACCGATCAGCGCGCCGTCGTGCTGGAGAAGCGGAGCGCCGCCGCGACCCCGGTAAAACGCGACCCCGCCCCCCTGGTCGAGACGATTCTCGGTACCGTCGGAGCCCTACCATTGCGCGGCGAAGCTCCCCAAGTAACTCCTTCTTAAGCGACTCCGGGCTCAGTGAGGAGACCCTGGAAGAGCTGGTCTCGCATGCTGCGGGGGGTGAATCGCGGCCTGTGGACCTCGTCCTGCGCGGCCTCGACGTCGTCATCTCCGCCTCGACCCTGCTCGTGCTCTCGCCGCTGCTGGGCCTGACCGCGCTGGCGATCTTCCTCACCTCGGGCCGGCCGGTCTTCTACCGCGGCGCCCGCGTCGGCCGCGCCGGGGAGCTCTTCTGGATGTACAAGTTCCGGACCCTCAAGCCCGACGCCGAGGACCGCCTGGGTCCCTATTACGGCGAGGAGCTCTCGCGCCGCACCGAGGAAGAGCGGACGCGGATCGGCGGTGTCCTGCGCTCGACCCACCTCGACGAGGTGCCGCAGCTGTGGAACGTGCTGCGCGGCGAGATGGCGATCGTCGGCCCGCGCCCGATCCGCCCCGCCTTCTTCGCCGAGCTCTGCCGCGAGATCCCCCAGTACTGGCAACGCCTCGTCGTTCGCCCCGGCGTCACCGGCTTCGCCCAGACCCGGGTGACCCGAGAGGAGTCCTGGGCCAACAAGCTCGCCCACGACATGGAGTACATCGCCGACCGCTCGGTGGGGCTCTACTTCAACGTCTTGTTCGCGACGGTCGGCAAGGTGATGGGCAAGGGCCCGGCGGCGCCGGGGAATCAAGAGGGCTGAGTTCCTAGGGACGGCCTAGGGACGAGGGCCAGTCCCGCACACCCACAGGGCAGGTAGGTGTGCGGGACTGGCCCGTCCGCTTGCCCCTCGGTGGATTTGGGCCCCTATGAGGGCCAAAATCCACCGAGCGCTGTCGACCCGCCAGATCCGCCCGTCCAGCCGGGCCAATCCCACACCTACCTGCCGTGTGGGGGTGGGATTGGCCCGGCGCGTTCTCCACCCCCGAACCAAGCCGTCCTCCCTGCGACACTCCCGCCCCATGTGCGGGATCTGCGGAATCGTGCGTGGCGACGGGGCACCCGACCTCGATGCCGTCGGGCGGATGAACGCGACGATGGTTCATCGCGGCCCCGACGACGAGGGGCTCTTCCAGCGCGGACCGGTGGCGCTGGCGGCGCGGCGGCTCTCGATCATCGACCTCGCCCACGGCCACCAGCCGATCTCCAACGAGGACGGCTCGGTCACGGTCGTCCAGAACGGCGAGATCTACAACTACCGCGAGCTCAAGCGCGAGCTCGAGGGTGCAGGCCACCGCTTTGCCACCGACTGCGACACCGAGGTCCTCGTCCACCTCTATGAGGAGCACGGGGACGGCTTCGTCGGGCGCCTGCGCGGAATGTTCGCGATCGCGCTCTGGGACGAGCGCCGCCAGCGGCTGCTGCTGGCCCGCGACCGCTTCGGGATCAAGCCGCTCTTCTACCGCCAGGTCGGCGGCGAGCTCTCCTTCGCCTCGGAGCTGAAGGCGATGCTCGCCCAACCCGGCTTCTCGCGGGCGATCGACCCCGAGGCGCTTGCCGCCTACCTCGCCTTCAACTCGATCCCGGCGCCGCTGACGATCTTCGCCGAGGCCCGCAAGCTGCCCCAGGGCCACCTGCTGAGCTGGCAGCAGGGGCAGATCGAGATCGTTCGCTACGCCCGGCCCGGCCCGCCCGCCGCCGACCAGCTCCGCGGCGGCTCGGCCGACGAGCTCGCCGGCCAGCTGCGCGAGGTCCTCGTCGACTCGATCCGCGCCCACCTCGTCGCCGACGTCCCGGTCGGCGTCCTGCTCTCCGGCGGCGTCGACTCCGGCGGCATCACGGCGCTGGCCGCGGCGCAGTCGCGCGAGCCGCTGAAGACCTTCTCGATCGGCTTCGAGGAGGCCGGCTTCGACGAGCTCGACCGCGCCCGGCTGGTCGCCGAGCGCTACGGCACCGACCACCACGAGCTGATCCTGCGCCCCAACGCGATCGAGCTCTTCCCGCGCCTGGTCGAGTCCTTCGACGAGCCGTTCGGCGACTCCTCGGCCCTGCCCACCTTCCTCGTTTCCGAGCTGGCCGCGGGCGAGGTCAAGGTGGCGCTCTCGGGCGTGGGCGGTGACGAGCTCTTCGGCGGCTACTCCACCTACGTCGCCGACCTGCTCGCCGCCCGCGTCGGCCGCCTCGCCGCGCTGGCGCGACCGCTGGCGGAGGCGCTGCCGAGCTCCGACCGCCGGGTCGGCTTCGACTACAAAGCCAAGCGCTTCGC
>JBFXEM010000158.1:0-5521 GCA_050180135.1 Solirubrobacterales bacterium
ATTCGCCGGCGGCAGCTTTGGATTTGGCGGCGAGGCCGAACCCGAGCCGCTGGTTGTTGAACGGCTCCAACGGGGCCGTTTCGTCGAGGTTGACTTCTTCGGTCAGGTAGACGCAGAGGTTGCCGGCGGTCGCCGACGGGGCGGAGCCGCTGCCGATCCCGGCGCAGTTGGCGCTGGTCGCGCCTTTTTTGAGCACGCTGACCGCGGGCGGGTTGCCGGCCAGCGGGAACTGGTAGCTGACCGAGTCGCTGGCGAGCTCGGCGGTGCCGCCGGAGATCCCTTTGACGTAGAACACCCCGCGCAGCGTCTGGCCCGGTTTGAGCGCCCCCAGCAGCGGCGTCACGTCGCTGGAGAGTTTCGCCAGCGTCACCGATTCTTTACCGAGCTTGGCCGCCGTAACGCCTTCGTTTTGCAGCTTGTTGGTCGTGACCACGCCGTTCTTGATCGAGTTGGCGATCACCGCGCCGGCGCCGAGCTTGGCGCTGGTGATGGCGCCGTTGCCGATGTTGCCCGGAGTGACGGCGTTGGGGCCGAGCTTGCCGTTGGTGACCGACTTCGGCGCGAGCTTGGCGCTGGTCACGGCGCCCTTCTTCAGTTTCGAGGCGTTGACGGCGCCGCGCTTGATCTGGTTGGGCCCGACGCTGTTCTTCGGCAGGCCGGCCGCGACCGCGACGCCGCTGAGCGCCGCGAACAGCGCGATCGTGGCGATCACGTTCGCGTAGTTCAGCTTTGGTCGGAGTCTCTGTTTCATGGACTGTCGCTCCTTCGTTTCGGGTTTGAGCAGTCATTCGGGACCGCAGAGGTGAAGCCCTTCGTTTGATCGGGCATACTTCCCCAACATGGATCCGCAGGAGTTGATTTGGAAAAACGGCGAATTCGTCGCCTGGGAGGACGCTCAGGTGCACGTCCTCACGCACGGATTGCACTACGGAACCGGCGTTTTCGAGGGAATTCGCTGCTACGAGACCGAGCGCGGGCCCGCCGTCTTCCGCCACGCCGACCACCTCAAGCGGCTCGAGCAGTCGGCCGAGCTCTACTACCTGGAAATGCCCTACACGGCAGAGCAGATCCGCCACGCGACGCACGAGCTGTTGCGCCGCTGCGAGCTCAGCTCGGCCTACATCCGCCCGATCGCCTTCCGCGGCTACGGCAGCCTCGGCCTGTTCGCCAAGGACGCGCCGGTCGAAGTCGTGATCGCGGCCTTCCCCTGGGGCGCTTACCTCGGCGACGAGAGCGCCGGCCACGGCATCCGCGCCAAGGTCTCGAGCTGGCGCCGGATCAGCCCCGGCGGCTCGATCCCGCACGCCAAGGCCTCAGGCTCCTACCTCAACTCGATCCTGGCCAAGACCGAGTCGCACAACGCCGGCTACGACGAGGCGATCCTGCTCGACGAACGCGGCTTCGTCTGCGAGGGCTCGGGCGAGAACATCTTCCTCGTCCGCGACGGCGAGATCGTCACCCCGCCGCACGTCGCCTCGATCCTCGACGGCATCAACCGCAAGTCGGTGATCCAGATCGCTCGCGACCTCGGCTACACGGTGGTCGAGCGCGACATCGCCCGCGCCGAGCTCTACCTGGCCGAGGAGGTCTTCCTGACCGGGACCGCGGCCGAGCTGGTGCCGGTGCGCGAGATCGACGACCACCCGCTGGGCGAGCCGGGCGAGATCACCCGGCACGTCCAGGCCAAGTTCATGGACGCGCTCTACGGCCGCGCCGAGGAGTACCTGGAGTGGCTCGACTTCGTCGAGGCGCCGGAGTCGGAGTCGATCGGGCGAATTACGCCTGCCGCCTAGCGGCTGGCGCGGCTCTGCCGTGCGCTCGGGCCTCCGTGGCCCTCCCCGATCTTCAGACTCGAAAGGCAGCAGCAGATGGAACACGTGAAGCTCTACGACACGACCTTGCGCGACGGCATGCAGGGCGAGGGAATGTCGCTCTCGGCGGCGGAGAAGGCGCGCGTTGTGCAGGCGCTCGACCGGCTCGGCGTGCAGATGATCGAGGCAGGCTTCCCGAGCTCGAACCCGAAGGAAGTCGAGCTGTTCGAAGCGCTCGCCGAGCTGCGGCTCGAGCAAGCGACGATCTGCGCCTTCGGGATGACCCGCCGCCGCGACCTCGCCGCCGAGGACGACCCCGCCCTGGCGACCCTGGTCGGCTCTTTCGCGCCGGTGATCACCCTGGTTGGCAAGACCTGGGCCCTGCACCTGGAGAAGGTGACCAGGGTCTCGCGCGAGGAGAACCTGGCGATGATCTCCGACTCGGTCGCCTACTGCCTGGCCCAGGGCAAGCGGGTCGTCTACGACGCCGAGCACTTCTTCGACGCCTTCCGCGACGACCCCGGCTACGCGCTCGCCTGCCTCGACGCCGCGGTCGCGGCGGGGGCCGAGAACGTCACCCTCTGCGACACCAACGGCTCCAGCTTGCCCGACCAGATCGCCGCGGCGACCGCGCTCGCGGTGGCGCGGGTGGGGGAGGGGGTCGAGGTCGGCATCCACGTCCACGACGACGCCGGCTGTGGCGTCGCCAACTCGTTGGCGGCCGTGCGCGAGGGGGCGCGGATGGTGCAGGGCACGATCAACGGCTACGGCGAGCGCTGCGGCAACGCCAACCTGACCTCGATCCTGCCGGCGCTGCAGCTGAAGATGGGCTTCGACGTGGTCGGCCCCGAGCAGCTCGCCTCGTTGACCGAGACCGTCCACTTCGTCGACGAGCTCTGCAACGTGACCCAGAACCCCGACGCGCCCTACGTCGGCCGCAACGCCTTCGCCCACAAGGGTGGGATGCACGTGGCCGGGATCGAGGCCGACGCCCGCACCTTCGAGCACATCGACCCGGCCCTGGTCGGCAACCAGCGCGCCGTCCTGCCCTCCGAGCTCTCGGGCAAAGCGACGATCCGCGCCCAGGCCGAGCAGGCCGGGATCGAGATCGACGACGCCGGCGCGGCGCGGGCGATCGAGAAGCTGAAGGAGCGCGAGCACCAGGGCTACCACTACGAGGCGGCGCCGGCCTCCTTCGAGCTGCTGCTGCGCCACGAGGCGGGCGTCTACAAGCCGCTCTTCAAGCTCGAGAGCTACCGGGTCGTGACCGAGCGCCGGGCCGGCGGCGAGGTCGAAACCGAGGCGACGATCAAGGTCGAGGTCGACGGGGAGCGCTACCTACGGGTGGCCGAGGGCAACGGGCCGGTGGACGCCCTCAACCGCGCGCTGCGCAAGGCGATCACCGCGCGCTATCCGCACCTCGCCGACATCGAGCTGACCAACTACAAGGTCCGCATCCTTGACGAAGCCCATGGAACGGGCGCCGCCACGCGGGTGCTCCTCGACTCCTCCGACGGGAGCCAGGAATGGGGAACGCTCGGTGTCTCCGTGAACATCATCGAGGCCTCCTGGCAGGCCCTGGTCGACTCGCTGGGGTACGCCTTCCAGCCGCGGGCCGAGGCCCAATAGGCTGCGCCGCGTGACCGACGCGCCGCCGCAGATCCCGCTCGCCCAGCCCGAGATCGGCCCCCGCGAGGAGGAGCTGGTGCTGGTGGTGCTGCGCTCCGGCCACCTCTCACTGGGCCCGACGGGCCGCCGCTTCGAGAGCGAGCTCGCCGCCTGGCTCGGGGTGCAGGACGCGGTCGCGGTCTCCAGCGGCACCGCCGCCCTGCACCTCGGCGTGCGAATGCTGGGCTGGGGTGAGGGCGACGAGGTGCTGACCAGTCCCTTCAGCTTCGTCGCCTCGGCCAACTGCTTGCTCTACGAGGGAGCGCGGCCCGTCTTCTGCGACGTCGACCCTGTAACCCTCAACCTCGACCCGGCCGCCGCCGCGGCCGCGACCGGCGAGCGCACCGCCGGGATCCTGCCGATCCACATCTTCGGCTTCCCGGCGGCGATGCCCGAGCTGGAGGCGCTGGCCTCGGCCCGCGGCCTCGGCATCCTCGAGGACGCCTGCGAGGCGATCGGCGCGGTCGACTCCGAGGGGCGCGGGGTCGGCACCCGCGGCAACCTCGCCACCTTCGCCTACTACGCGAACAAGCAGATGACGACGGGGGAGGGGGGCACGATCGTCCCCACCGACGCCTCCCTCGCGGCGCGTCTGCGCAGCGAGCGCAACCAGGGCCGCGCGGTCGACATGGGCTGGCTCGACCACGACCGGCTCGGCTTCAACTACCGGCTCTCCGACGTCGCCGCCGCGATCGGCGTCGCCCAGGTCGAGAAGCTCGACTCGCTGCTGGCGCGCCGCGCAGCGGTCGCCGCGCTCTACGAGCAGGGACTGGCGGGGATCGAGGGCGTGGCGACGCCGATCGCCAGTCGCGGACAGGAGCGCCGCAGCTGGTTCGTCTACGTCGTCCGCCTCGCCGACGAGGTCGACCGCGACGCGACGATCGCCCGCCTGGCCGAGCGCGGGGTCGCCAGCAAGGCATACCTGCCCTGCATCCACCTCTTCCCCCACTTGCGCGAGCTGGGCTATCGCGAGGGCCAGTTCCCGGTCGCCGAAGCGGCCTCGGCGCACTCGCTGGCGCTGCCGTTCTTCCCGGCGATGAGCGAGGGCCAGGTGGCACGCGTCTGCCAGGAGCTGGCGGCGGCGCTCGGTCAGAGCGCCGGCACGGGATAATCCCGCCCTCCATGGCACGCAAAGCACGCTTCCGCGAGGACCCCGACCCGCGCTTCTGGCGCCTCAACCGCTCGCTGCCGTTCGACTGGCAGCTGGCGATCTACGACATCGACCAGTCGCGCGCCCACGCTCGCGGCCTGCGCGGGATCGGCGTCCTCGACGACGCCGAGCTGGAGGAGCTCGAAGCCGGTCTGGAGCGGGTGCGGACACGGATGGGCGAGCACGGCTTCGCCTTCGAGGAGGCAGACGAGGACATCCACATGGCGATCGAGCGCCTGCTCGGCGAGGAGGTCGGCGCGGTTGCCGGCAAGCTCCACACCGGCCGCTCGCGCAACGACCAGGTCGCGACCGACGTGGCGATGGTGGTCCAGGTCCACGCGCTGAACGCGATCGACCTCTGCGCGGCGGCGATGGAGCGTCTGCTGGCGCTGGCCGAGTCGCACGCCGACTGGCCGATGCCCGGCTACACCCACCTCCAGCGCGCCCAGCCCGTCTACCTCGGGCACCATCTGCTCGCCTACTACTGGATGCTCGCTCGCGACGTGCTCCGCTTCCAGTTCGCGCTCGACAGCGCCAGCGTGATGCCGCTCGGCTCCGGCGCCCTCGCCGGCGTCAACTGGGAGATCGACCGCGACTCCGTCGCCGCCGACCTCGGCTTCGACCACGTCACCCACAACTCGATCGACGGCGCCTCCAACCGCGACTTCGTCCTCGACTACCTCTCCGCTGCCTCGACCTGCGCGATGCACCTCTCGCGGCTGGGCTCGGAAATCGTGATCTGGAGCTCGACCGAGTTCGGCTTCTGCGAGCTCGACGAGACCTTCTCCTCGGGCTCCTCGATCATGCCGCAGAAGAAGAACCCCGACTCGGCCGAGTTATTGCGAGCCAAGAGCCCACGCGTGGCCGCCTCCTTCGCGACCCTGCTCGGCGT
>JBFXEM010000159.1:0-5513 GCA_050180135.1 Solirubrobacterales bacterium
GTCCCAGTTCCTCTTGGTCGAGCAAACCGCCGAGACTCAAGCCCTGATCGACCATGGGAGCTGAATCTAGCGCACCCGACCCCAGCGGCGACAGGGCTTTCTTTGGACCGCCTCCGGAGCGCGGCGGCAGTTTCGGAGATCGTCCAGCGGCGCCGCGACCGGGGCGCTGGAAGCCTTGGCGCATGGGCGAGACAGAGCGTGAACACGGCCTCTATATAGACGGCGCCTGGCAGGCGCCCGCCAGAACCTTCGAGAGCATCGACCCCACCCACCCCGAGCGGGTGCTGGGACATTTCTCGGCGGCGACCCCGGCCGAGGTCGGGCAGGCGCTGGCCGCCGCCAAGGCCGCCGCCAGGTCCTGGGCCCGCACCCCCGCTCCCGCCCGCGGCGAGATCCTCCACGCGGCCGCCGAGCGGCTCGCCCGCGAGCGCGAGGAGTTCGCCGCCACGATCGTCCAGGAGGAGGGCAAGACGATCGACGAGGCGCGCGGCGAGATGGCCCGCGCCGTCTCCGTCCTGCGCTGGTTCGCCGGAGAGGCCTCGCAGCCCAGCGGCGCCACGCACCCGAGCGCCCGCGAGGGCACGCTCGTCTACTCCCTGCGCGAGCCGCTCGGCGTCGTCGCCGTGATCACCCCCTGGAACTTCCCGGTCGCGATCCCCGCCTGGAAGATCGCCCCCGCGCTCGCCTTCGGCAACGCCGTCGTCTGGAAGCCCTCGGAGCTGACCCCGCTCTGCGCGGTGCTGCTGACCGAACTGCTGGAGGCCGCCGGGCTGCCCCCGGGCGTGCTCAACCTCATCACCGGCGATCCGGCCGAGATCGGCGACGTGCTGGTCGACGGCCCCGAGGTCGACGCGATCTCCTTCACCGGCTCGCTGCGGGTCGGCCGCCACATCCAGACCCGGGCGGTCCCGCGCGGGGTCAAGGTCCAACTCGAGACCGGCGGCAAGAACCCGGCGATCGTGATGGACGACGCCGACCTCGAGCGGGCGGTCGAGCTGGTCGTGCGCGGGGCGATGTGGTCGACCGGCCAGAAGTGCACCGCCAGCAGCCGGGCGCTGGTGACGCCGGGGATCGCGCCAGCCTTCACCGAGGCCCTGCTGGAGCGGGTCGGGGGCCTGCGGGTCGGCGACCCGCTGGCGCCGGAGACCGAGATCGGACCGCTGGTCTCCGCACCCCAGCGCGAGCGCGTCCGCGGCTACCTCGAGCGCGCCGCCGGCGAAGGACAGCAGCCGGTGACCGAGGCACGACCCGAGGTCGAGCAGCTGCCCGGATTCTTCGTCGCCCCCACCGTCTACACCGACGTCGATCCGGCCACGCCGCTGGCCCAGGAGGAGGTCTTCGGGCCGGTGCTGGCGGTGCTCGAGGTGGCCGACCTCGAGCAGGCCCTGGAGATCGCCGAAGGGGTCGAGTTCGGCCTCTCGGCCTCGATCTTCACCCGCGACCTCGCCACCGCCCTGCGCTTCGCCGGCTCGATCAAGACCGGGATGGTCCACGTCAACCGCGAAACCGCCGGTGCCGAGCCGCAGGCCCCGTTCGGCGGCGCCAAGGCCTCGAGCTCGCACTCGCGCGAGCAGGGCAAGGCCGCGGCCGACTTCTACACCGAACTGAAGACCGTCTACATCGACCCCTGAGGGGCCGGTGCCCTCCTCCTAAGAGGAGACCTCGCCGACCGTGGCGGTGTCGACCCGGTAGCGGACGACCGCCTCCTCGTCGAAGTCGATCCCGTGCCCGGGGCCGTCGGGCGCCACCAGCTCGCCGTCGGCGTTGACCGCGAACGGCTCGGCCAGCACGAGGTCGAAGCTCTTCACCGCGGTCCCCTCGAACTTCTCGAGCACGTAGACCTCGGGCCGGGCGCAGGCGAGCTGGAGGTGGATGTCCCAGTGGTAGTGAGGAGCGACGCCGACGCTCGCCTCGCCGGCCAGGGCGGCGATCTCGAGGAACTCGGTGATGCCGCCGCAGGCGGTGACGTCGGGCTGGACGTAGTCGACGACGCCGTGGCGGATCAGCTCGCCAAAGGCCCAGCGGGTCGACTCGACCTCGCCAGTCGCGAGCGGGATCGAGGTCCGCTCGCGCAGGCGCAGGAACGACTGCGGCTGGTCGGCGGAAAACGGCTCCTCGAAGAAGGTGATGTCGAACTCCTCGACGCGCTTGCAGAAGGCGACGCACTCGTCGACCCGGGTGAAGGCCTGGTTGGCGTCGATCATCAGCTTCACGTCGGGGCCGATCGTCTCGCGCACCGTGCGCACCCGCGCGGCCTCCTCGGGGACCGAGAGCCGGCCCGTCTTCATCTTCACGTGGCGGAAGCCGGTCGCCAGGTAGCCCTCGAACTCTTCGCGCAGGCGACGCTCGCCGTCGCTCTCGTAGTAGTAGCCGCCGGAGGCGTAGGCGGGGACCGAGTCGCGGTAGCCGCCGAGCAGGTGGCGGAGCGGCAGCCCGAGCGAGCGCGCGCGCAGGTCCCAGAGGGCGATGTCGATCGCGCTCAGCGCGTGCAGGACGTTGCCGCGGCGGCCGTTGCGAACCGACTGCCGGTACATGTCCTCGCTGATCGCCCTTACCTGGGCGGCGTCGGCGCCGACCACGAGCGGCAGCAGCAGCTCGGTCGCCGCCGCCATCGCGGGCGCGGCGCTGAGGTCCTGGAGGCAGAAGCCGGTCCCCCAGACGCCGTCCTCGGAGCGCAGGCGGACGAGCAGGTGCGGGCGGTAGGTGATCGTCCGCACCGGGTGGCGGACGGGGGCCGGCAGCGGGATCTGCAGGTAATCGACGGTTGCCTCGGCAATGCGCATTCGCTCTCCTCGATCGTTGGTGGCTGAATTCTCATTTGCCGCCGCGGCGCGACCACTGGAATGGCGACGAACCCCCGGCCGCCTTTCTCACCTTGCACAGTCGGCCCCGCTGGCCGAGACGCCCCGGCTAGACGACGGAACGGCCGCCGTCGACGTAGAGCACCTGGCCGGTGACGAATGACGCCTGCTCGGAGGCGAGGAAGAGGACCGGGCCGGCAACCTCCTCGAGGCGGCCGAAGCGGCGGGCCGGGATCAGCTCGACCAGGGCCTCGCGGCGCGAGGGGTCGTCGGCGAAGTAGGCGTCGGTCAGGGCCGTGTCCATATATCCGGGCGCGACCGCGTTGACGGTGACGCCGGCGGCCGCGTACTCGTGCGCGGTCACCCGCATCAGCTGGTTGATCGCCGCCTTCGAGGCCGCGTAGGGCCCGTGGTTGCGGTGACCGCTGCGGCCGGCGACCGAGGAGACGAAGATCAGGCGCCCGTGGCCCTGCTCGCGCATCGCCGGCGCCAGCTCGCGGGTCAGCCAGAAGGCGCTGGAGAGGTTGGTGGCGATGATCCGCTCCCACTCGGCGTCGTCGAAGCTCTCGATCGGCTTGCGGATGTTGATCCCGACGCAGTGGACGGCGACGTCGACGCCGCCGAGCTGCTCGCGGCCCTGATCCAGCGCCGCCGCAGCGGCCGCGGGGTCGCGCAGGTCGGCCCTGGCGACGGCGGCCAGGCGATCGCCGAGCTCGGCCTCCAGGTCCTGCAGCCGCTCGCCCCCGAGGTCGACCACGCCGACCTCCGCTCCGGCCTCGAGGAAGGCCCGCGTGAGGGCGGCTCCGATCGTGCCGGCGCCGCCGGCCACGAGCACCCGGCGACCGGCCAGCCCGAGCCAGTCAGGCATCGACGGCCGGCGGGCGCTCGCGCCTGGTGAACACGTTGATCGTCACCGCCGGCGCCTCGCCGACGCTCGCCGAGTGCGGGACGCCGCCCGGCAGGGTCGCGGTCTCGCCGGGGCCGAGGTGAACCGGCGTGCCGTCGACCACGAAGTCGATCTCCCCCTCCAGGACGGTCGTGATCTGGTCCTGGGGGTGGCTGTGCTCCTCCCAGCTGGAGCCCGGGTCGTAGCGGTAGAGAACGGCAGTCAGCTGCGGCGTGTGGACGGTCGACCCGGCGATGCCGGGCCGCGCCAGCACGAACTCCTGCTCATCCCAAGTGATCTTTTGTGGTTGCTCCATGGTCGCGGCCAACAGCCGGGCGACCCTAGGGCGGGGGTGCCCGATGATCGACCGGACCAACCACAAAGCACTCACGCCGACCTTGGACAAACCACGAACTCAGGACCAGAGGCCGCCAATACCCTGGATTGCGGGTGACGACTTGACGACCAGGAGGCCGACGTGAAGATCCTTTGCGTCGGCGACGCGATGATCGCCGGCAGCGGCTTTGGCGCCAGCGCCTCGGCCCTCGACGCCAAGGTCGTCAGCAGCGACTGGGAGTCCGACCCCCAGCGCCTGCAGCACCGGAGGCTGCTGGTCGAGCGGGACGGGCCCGGCGTCGAGGAGGTCCCCGGAGTCTTCGCCGAGCACGCCGACGCCGAGGTCGTCCTCGGGCTCTTCTGCCCGGTTTCGGCGGCCGGCATGGACGCCTTCGAGAACCTGCGGGTGGTCGGCGTCGCGCGCGCCGGCCTCGAGAACGTCGACGTCGCGGCCGCGACCGAGCGCGGGATCGCCGTCCTCCACGTCCGCGGCCGCAACGCCGAGGCGGTCTCCGACTTCGCCGCGGGGCTGATCCTGGCGGCGGCCCGAAACATCGCCCGCGCCCATGCCGGCATCCTCGCCGGCGGGTGGCCGAAGTCCTTCGCCAACTCCGCGCACCTGCCGGAGCTCGGGGGACGGACCCTGGGAATCGTCGGGTACGGGCTGATCGGGCGGCTGCTGGCACGCAAGATGTCGGGCTTCTCGATGCAGCGGATCGCCTACGACCCCTTTGCCGCTGCCGGCGCCGGCGACCAGGTCGAGCTGGTCGGACTGGAGGAGCTGCTCGAACGCTCCGACTTCGTCAGCCTGCACGCGCGCCTGGACGCCGCCAACCGCCACCTGATCGGCGCCGCCGAGCTGGCGCGGATGCGCCCGACCTCCTACCTCGTCAACACCGCCCGCGCCGGTCTGCTCGACACCGAGGCCCTGGTCGCCGCCCTGCGCGAGCGCCGCATCGCCGGCGCCGCCCTCGACGTCTTCGACAGCGAGCCGCTCGAGCCCGGCAACCCGCTGCTGGAGCTCGACAACGTCACCCTCACCTCGCACATCGCCGGCACCACCACCGACGCCCTGACCCGCTCGCCGCAGCTGCTGGTGGCGACCCTGACCGCGCTGCTGCGGGGCGAGACCGCGGAGATCGCGCTCGCCAACCCGGAGGTCCTCGACGACCCCCGCTGCGAGGGCTGGCTGCAGACGTCGGCGCCGCTGTTGCTGGGTCCCGAAGCCAACCGCCCCGAGAACGGGACGTGAGCACAGCGCCCGGAGCGATCGTCGCCGTCGACGCGGGCACCAGCGCCCTGCGGGTGCTGGCCTTCGACCCCGGCGGCCGCCGACTCGCTTCCTTCTCGCGCCCCAACGAGATCCACCGCGAGGTCGACGGCACCGCCGAGGCCGACCCGCTGCTGTGGGCCGCGGCGCTGCGGGACGGCCTGCGCGAGGTCGTCGAGCAGCTGGACGGCGCCCACGAGGTCACGGCAATCGCGATCAC
>JBFXEM010000160.1:0-5511 GCA_050180135.1 Solirubrobacterales bacterium
CAGAAGGGCAGCTGGGTCACCGCGTAGAGCAGGACCGTGTAGAGCATGATCTGGCGCCGCGTCTCCGCCTCGCCGCGGACGACCGGCAGCATCGGGATCCCCGCCTTCGCGTAGTCGTCCTTCATCAGCAGCGAGAGCGCCCAGAAGTGGGGTGGCGTCCAGAAGAAGACGATCGCGAACAGGTAGAACGCCATGCCGCTGAGCTCGCCGGTCACCGCCGCCCAGGCGACCAGCGGCGGCACCGCGCCGGCGGCGCCGCCCCAGACGATGTTCTGCCAGGTCGTGCGCTTGAGCCAGAGCGTGTAGAGGAAGACGTAGCCGATGAAGCCCGAGAGCGAGAGCGAGGCCGCCAGTGGGTTGATCGTCAGCGACATCAGCACGAACGAGGCGGTCGCGAGCAGCACGCCGAAGGCGATCGCCGCGCGCGGCGAGATCCGCCCGGCGGCGACGGGACGGTCGGCGGTGCGGGCCATCAGCTGGTCGACGTCGCGGTCGATCGCGTGGTTGACGGCGCCGGCGCCGCCGGCCGAGAGCGCGCCGCCGAGGCAGGTCAGCAGGATCAGACCCAGCGAGGGGTCACCGGCCACGTACATCGTCGTCACCGTGGTGAACAGCAGCAACGACTGCACCTTCGGCTTGGTCAGCGTCAGGTAGTCGCGGAAGAGCTGTGAGGCGGCCGAGCGCGGGGTGGCCGCGACCGCCGGGCTGGGCGCGGTGCGCGCGCCGGATTCCATGCCGGTCAGGCTACCGGCTGGGACTCGCGAGCCGGGTCCTCGTCGCGGGCGCTGCGGTGGGCGATCGCGAGGCGGATGTCGCGCATCGGGCGGGTGCTGCGGACGTCAGGCAGGACGTCGAAGTTGTGCGGGTCCGGGGGCGAGAGCGTGAACCACTCGAGCGTGTCGGCGCCCCAGGGGTCGTGCCCGGCCGTGGGGCCGTTGACGCGGCTGGCGATCGCGTTGGCGAGGGTCAGCACGATCCCGATCGCGAGGATCAGGGTGCCGATCGAGGCGATCAGGTTGTACGCGTCGACGCCTTCGTTGCCGAAGAACTTGTAGGCGTCGATCACCTGCCCCTCCTCGGCGCCGGCGAGGAAGAGCGGTACGAAGGCGAGCAGGATGCCGACGACCATCGTCCAGAAGGAGATGCGGGCGAGGCTCTCGCCCATCGTCCGGCCGGTCATCTTCGGGAACCAGTAGTAGAGCGCCGCGAAACCGCCGAAGACGGCGCCGCCGACCAGTGCGAAGTGGGTCGCCGCGGTGGCGTCGGTGGTGTTCTTGAGGTTCCAGGCAGCGGCGACCAGCGAGTGCTCGATCTCGGCCGCGAGGCCGATCGAGATCAGCGAGATCGCGCCGACCGCGAACAGCAGCGGCGCCCGCATCCGCAGCGCGCCGCCGATCATCGTCGAGATCAGGTTGAACATGATCAGGCCGAAGGGCACGATCAGCGCCAGCGACATCAGCATCGCGTAGTACATCCAGCCCTGTCCGATCGGCGCGGTGAGCATGTTCTGCATCCAGGCCAGGGTCCCGATCACGGCGATCGCGGCCAGCGAGCCCATCACGACTCCGCGGTTGAAGAGCGGTTTGCCGGAGAAGGTGGCGACGATTTCGGCGATCGCGCCAAAGGCGAAGATCAGGATCAGCATGTAGGTGCCGGAGTAGAAGATCCAGCTCAGGTGCTGCCACAGCAGCGGCGCGCCGCCGGATCCGTCGGCGAAGAAGATGCCGTCGTAGTTGCGGTCGATCATCAGCATCGTCAGCGCCGCCAGCAGCACCGGGCCGATGAAGAGGAGCAGCCAGGAGGCGACCGCGGCGGCCCAGGCGAAGACCGGGACCCGGCGCCAGGCCATGCCGGGCGCGCGCATGTTGCGCAGCGTCGTCAGCAGGTCGATCGCGATGAAGATGAAGCCGAGGGTCGCCAGGCCGGTGGCGGTGGCCCAGGCGTCGACCCCGTTGTTGGAGAGGAAGGCGAGCTCGGTCAGCGGCGAGAGCGGGTTGACGCCGGCCTCCGAGGGGGTGAAGAGGTAGGCCCCGTAGAGGACGGTGGCACCGGCGGCGTAGAGTGCCAGGCCGATCTGGCCCAGCCGCGGCAGCGCCGTTCCGCGGGCGCCGATCTGCAGCGGCGCCACGTAGTAGAAGAGGCCGAGGGCCAGCGGGATCGCGAAGAGGAAGACCGCGGTCGCCCCGTAGTTGGAGAGCATCCGGTTGAAGGTGACCGGGGTGAGGAAGGTGTTATCCGGGATCGAGAGCTGCAGCCGCATCAGCAGCAGCTCCAGCAGGGCGATGAAGAGGAAGCCGAGCGAGCCGCCGATCAGGATCCTGCCGATGTCCTTGTGGTCGGCGCTGGTGGCGAGCTCGATCCAGCGCGGGCGCTGCTTGGCGGGGTATTCGCCGATCGCGACCTCGGGGCTGGGCTTCTCGCTCATGGCACTTCTCCGTTTTCGATCTGGCTGACGACCCGTTCCTGGGCCGACTCGATGTCCGTTTTCAGCTGCTCGACGTAGGCCTCGTACTCGTCGGGGGAAACGACTTCGACTTCGGTGCCCATCGCCGCGTAGGCCTGGCCCGAGAGCGTCGCCGAGCGGCCGGTGTACTGGCCTTCGTCATCGCTGCTGAAGACGACCCGCGCGGTCTTGCCGGGGACGGCGTCGCGCTTGCCGGCGAGGTCGGGGACGTTCCAGGTGTGGACGACGTCGGTGCTGAGGAGTTCGAGGCTGATCGCGGTGTCGGCCGGGACGACCAGTTTGTAATAGGAGAAGGCGCCGTTGGGGTAGTCATAGCGCCACAGCCACTGCTGGCCGGTCGCCTTGATCGCCAGCGGCCCATCCTTGGCGGCGGCGAGGCCGCCGTCGCCGGTGGTCGGCGTCTCCCGTGCCTTGTCGGTGAAGACGACGCCGGCGATGAAGACGATCGTGGCGAAGGCGGTGAGCACGGCGGCGACTCGGTACTGGATCTTGCGACCGCCGGAAACCTGGCGCGGCTCCGTGCCCCGCTCGGTCCGGTACTTGCGTACCGCGTAGAACAGGGCGACGTTGATCGCGATCACGACAATGGCCGCGGCGATGAAGCCGATCCAAAGCAGCGTGTCGATCTGGTCGGTGGCAGGGGAGTGCGGCGCCAAAGCGCGGCCATTCTATTCACGCGCGGCGGCGCCGCGGGTCCTGGTCTCCCTGGACCTATACTCGCCGGCCTTATGAAGCGGCGCTCCCGGCCATCGAGCCGGCTTCGACTGGCGGTCCGGGCCGGCGCGTTTGCGGCCCTGGGAGCCGCTGTCGCGGTCCCCGCTTTGCGCCGCCGGTTGCGCATCCCGGCGCCGGTCACCGTCGTCGCCTGTTACTCGGCGCCGCTGGCGCTGGCGGTTCTGCAGCCGCGCTCGAAGAAGCGCGACGTGACCATCTTCACCCTGCAGATGCTCGCCTTCATGGTCGTCCACGAGCTCCCCTTCGATGACCCGCAGCGCCTGCGCGAACGGCTGCGCAGCCGCTACCCGATCGCCCTCGACCGCGCGATCGGCCGCGGCAGCCTGCCCAACGCGCGGGCGCAACGGCTGCTCTCGCGCTTTCCCCGCGGCGGTCCGGTCGACAAATTCCTCGCCTGGACCCACTGGCTCTGGTTCATCGAGCCCTACCTGGCCCTGGCCGTGGTCCTCGCCCGCGACGAGCGCAGCTTCCCGCGGGCGGCGCGGCAGATGGCGGCCGTCTTCGACGGCGGCTGCGCCGTCTACTTCGCGGTGCCGACGGCGCCGCCCTGGTGGTCCTCCGAGGAAGGGCTGACCGAGGGCGAGGAGGTGCGCCGGGTGATGGTCGAGGTCGGCGAAAAGACCTGGGGGCCGGCCTGGCCGAAGATGTACGAGACCCTCGGCGGCAACCCCTGGGCGGCGATGCCCTCGCTGCACTTCGCCACCTCGGTCAGCGCCGCGATCTCGCTCTCGGAAGTCGGCAAGCTCGAGGGCGCGCTGGGCTGGACCTACGCGCTGACGCTCGGTTTCGGCCTCGTCTATCTGGGCGAGCACTACGTAACCGACCTCCTGGCAGGGGGATTGCTGGTCGCCGCCGTGCGCGGTGGCGAGCCGCTGGCCGAGCCCCTCGTGCAGGGGGTCAACGGCGTGCTGCAGCATTTGGAGAGGATCGCCAGCGGGTAGCGTCCCCTTCGTGTCTGAGAATGACTCGGCGAATGGGAACGGTTCCGTCGAGATGCCGCTCCTCACCACCCGGCGGCTGATCCAGACGGTCGTCGTCGTCGTCCTGCTGCTCGGCGGGATCTACTTCCTGTTCCCGAAGCTGGTCGGCCTCGGCGACGCGATGAGCCGGATCGGCGAAGCCGACCCGCTCTGGATCGCGATCGCGATCGGCTTCAACATCGTCGCCTTCGGCACCTACATCGCGCTCTTCAAAGCGGTGGTCGGCGGCCAGGCGCTGCGGCTGACCTGGCTCGAGACCTACGAGATCAACATGGCCGGGGTGGCGGCGACGCTGCTGTTCTCGGCCGGCGGCGCCGGCGGCATCGCGCTCACCTACTGGTCGCTGCGCAAAGCCGGGATGCGCCGCCGCGACGTCGCCCGCCGCATGGTCGCCTTCATCTCGCTCCACTACGCCTTCTACCCGATCGCCCTGATCGTCTTCGGCGTGCTGCTGCGGACCGGCGTCCTGCACGGAGAGGACGCGGTCGAGCTGACGATCGTCCCGGCCGGCGTCGCCGGCGTCCTGCTCCTGGTCGGGGTGCTGATCGCGCTGATTCCCGAGGACGTCGAGCGGCGCCTGCAGCCCTTCGCGCACGGCGAGAAAGCCAAGGCATTCGTTCACAGCGCCGCCAAAGTCCCGGCCACGCTGGGGGAGGGGTTCCGCTTCGCGATCGGGCTGTTCGCCCATCCCTCCAGCGGCGGCCTCGCCGTGCTCGGCGCCGCCGGCTACTGGGCGGCCAGCATCGGCGTCCTCTGGGCCTCCTTCCACGCCTTCGGCGTCCACGTCCCACTGGCGGTCGTCGTCCAGGGCTTCTTCCTCGGCATGGTCGCCAACCTCTTCCCGCTGGCGCCGGCCGGGGTCGGCGCCGTCGACGCCGGCATGATCGGCGCCTTCGTACTCTTCGGGATCCCCGAGGAGACCGTCTTTCCGGCGATCCTGATCTTCCGCCTGGTCGCCTTCTGGATGCCGATTCCGCTCGGGATCGTCGCTTTCTTCCAGCTGCGCAAGACGGTTCACCGCTGGGAAACAGAGGGGCTGCCGATCGACCGCGGTGGCGCCGCGATCTCCGAGCTGGAGCCGGCGATGAGCGGATTGCCATCCGCCTCCGATGGAGCTACTATAAAAAGTAAAGTAATAGACTCCGGACAGCAGAAATGACGGATATGACTGACAGCAAGAAGGTTGAGAACGTAATCATCATCGGTGGCGGGCCGGCCGGCTACACGGCGGCGCTGTACACCGCCCGGGCCAACCTCGAGCCGCTCGTCTTCGAGGGCTTCCAGTGGGGCGGCCAGCTGCAGAACACGACCGACGTCGAGAACTACCCGGGC
>JBFXEM010000161.1:0-5499 GCA_050180135.1 Solirubrobacterales bacterium
CGGCCCCGCTTACCGCCAGCCCCCGAACCCGTCCCCCCGCACGGTCAGAATCGCGGCAGCTTGCCCGACTCCGCCGTCATCAGCGATCGCCGCGTGCAGCGCGAGGCCGCGAAGCGGCGCCAGGAGCGGCGCTCGCAGGCGATCGCCGCCGCCTCCACGGTCATCGTCCTCGGCGGGCTCGCGACCTGGATCCTGACCAGCCCCGGCTGGCCCGAAGTCCGCGAGCTGTTCTTCAACTGGGGCGTGTTCAAGGAAGCGTTCCCGGAAGTGCTCGAAGGCTTCTGGCTCGATGTGAAGCTGTTCGTGCTGGTCGAGATCGCGGTGCTGATCGTCGGCCTCGGGATCGCCCTGCTGCGGAGCAGCCGCGGCGCCGCCCTGTTCCCGCTGCGCCTGCTCGCCGCGGTCTGGGTCGACCTCTTCCGCGGCGTGCCGACGATCCTGCTCGTCTACCTGGTCGGCTTCGGGATCCCGGCGCTGCAGCTGAGCGGCCTCCCGACCGACCCGGTGGTGCTCGGCGGCATCGCCCTCGGCCTCTCCTACAGCGCCTACGTCGCCGAGGTCTACCGCGCCGGCATCAACTCCGTCCACCGCGGCCAGCGCGACGCGGCCCTCGCGGTCGGCCTGACCGAGGCGCAGACGATGCGCCACGTGATCCTGCCGCAGGCGCTGCGGCTGCTGCCGCCGCCGCTGCTCAACGACTTCGTCTCGCTGCAGAAGGACGTCGCCCTGGTCTCGATCCTCGGCCCGCTGGAGGCCTTCCGGATCGCCCAGATCTACCAGGGCCAGAACTTCAACTACACGCCGCTGATCGCCGCGGCCCTGCTCTACCTGGCGGTGACGGTGCCGCTGGCCCGGGTCGTCGACCGCATGGGTGGCGCCCACGGGGAGGTCAAATAGTGGCGGCGCCGGTCCTGGAGCTGCGCGGCGTCACCAAGGCCTTCGGCGAGCGCCAGGTCCTGCGCGGGATCGACCTGACGGTCGCCGAGCACGAGGCGATCGCGCTGATCGGCGCCTCCGGCTCGGGCAAGTCGACGCTGCTGCGCTGCATCGACCTGCTGGTCGAGATCGACGACGGCGACATCTTCCTCGACGGCGAGGTGATCACCGACCCCGCCGTCGACGCGGTCGCGGTTCGCCGTCGCCTCGGCCTCGTCTTCCAGGCCTACAACCTCTTCCCGCACCTGACCGCGCTGGAGAACGTGGTGCTGGGGGAGACCCGCGCCCACGGCATCCCCCGCGCCGAGGCCGAGGAGCGCGGCCGCGCCCTGCTCGCCCGCTTCGGCCTTGCCGGCCGCGAGGACGACAAGCCCGACAACCTCTCCGGCGGCCAGCAGCAGCGGGTCGCGATCGCCCGCGCCTTCTCCGGCAAGCCGCGGGCGCTGCTGCTCGACGAGGTCACCAGCGCCCTCGACCCGGAGCTGGTCGGCGAGGTGCTGGGGGCCGTGCGCGACCTCAAGGGCGAGGGGATGACGATGGTGATCGCCACGCACGAGATGAGCTTCGCCCGCGAGGTCGCCGACGAGGTCGCCTTCCTGCACGAGGGCAGGCTGGTCGAGTCGGGGCCGCCGGCCAAGGTGCTCGGCGAACCCGAGCGCCCGGAGACCCGCCGCTTCCTCAGCCGCCTGCTGGAGGCCGGCCGGATCTGAAAGTTTGAGGGGTGGGCGCTGCGGGCACGGTGTGGTGATGGCCGAGCTCGTACTGGGACCGCTGCTGCGCTACGTGGGCGAAACCGAGGCCACCGTCTGGGTCGAGACCGACGGGCCCTGCGAGGTCGAGATCCTCGGTCGCCGCGAGCGGACCTTTTGCGTTGAGGAGCACCACTACGCGCTGGTCCGGATCGAGGATCTGGAGCCGGCCAGCTTCAACGAGTACGAGGTCGCCCTCGACGGCGAGCGGCGCTGGCCCGAGCCGGGCTCCGAGCTGCCGCCGAGCGCGATTCGCACCCTCGGCCGCGACGCCCCGCTGGACATCTGCTTCGGCTCCTGCCGGGTGGCGCTGCCCCACGTCGAGCCCTACGTCCACAGCAAGGACCGCCACGAAGACGGCCGCGAGCACGACGCCCTGCGGGTGCTGGCGAGCGAGATGATCCGCGGCGAGCACAGCGAGTGGCCGGAGCTGCTGTTCCTGCTCGGCGACCAGGTCTATGTCGACGAGGGCTCGCCGCGGGCACGGGAAAAGATCCGCGAGCGCCGCGGCACCGACACCCCGCCCGGCGTCGAGGTGACCGACTACGAGGAGTACTCCTGGCTCTACCAGGAGTCCTGGAGCGAGCCGCTGATCCGCTGGCTGTTCTCGACCGTCTCGGTCTCGATGCAGTGGGACGACCACGACATGAGCGACGACTGGAACATCTCGCGCTCCTGGCTGGCGGAGATGCGGCAGAAGTCCTGGTGGTACGGCCGCGCCGCCTCCGGGGTGATGAGCTACTGGGTCTACCAGCACCTCGGCAACCTCTCCCCGCGCGAGCTCGACGAGGACGAGCTCTACGGCCGCGTCCGCGCCAACGTCCACGCGACCTCCGAGCTGCGCGAGTTCGCCGCCGCGATCAGCACCACCGGCAACGGCACCCGCTGGAGCTTCTACCGCGACGTCGGCAACACGCGGGCGATCTTCCTCGACTCGCGGGCCGGGCGGGTGCTGGAGCCCGACCGCCGCGCGATCGTCGACGACGAGGAGTGGGAGTGGGTGCTCGAGCACGCCCGGGGCGACTTCGACCACCTGCTGATCGCGACCACGGTGCCGTTCCTGCTCTCGCCCGGCTTCCACCACCTCGAGGCCTGGAGCGAGCGCGTCTGCGACGGGGCCTGGGGCGGGGCAGCGGCCTGGGCCTGCGAGAAGCTGCGACGCGGCGTCGACTTCGACCACTGGGCCTCCTTCGGAGAGTCCTTCGCGCGCCTGCGCGAGCTGATCGCCGCCGTCGGCCGCGGCGATCACGGCAAGCCGCCGGCCTCGATCGTTGTCCTCTCCGGCGACGTCCACCACGCCTACCTGACGGAGATCGGCTTCCGCCCCGGCAGCGGCGTGCGGAGCGCCGCCTACCAGGCCGTCTGCTCGCCCTACCGCAACCCGCTCGAGGGCAAAGAGCGAGCGGTGATCCGGGCCGGCTTCTCGCGCCCGTTCACCGGCCTGATGCGGGCACTGGGCCGCGCCGCCGGCGCTCCCGATCCCGAGCTCGGCTGCCGCCTGAGCGACGGACCGTACTTCGACAACCAGGTGGCGACGCTGCGGATCGACGGCCGCCGGGCCGAGATGAAGCTCGACAAAACGGTCCCCGGGGACGAACAGGAGCGGCGCCTCGACTGCGTCTTCGAACGACGCCTCGCCTGAGCGGGTGATCGCCGTTTCCCCCCGATAGGGGAGGAAATGGCGATCGCACCTTGCGAACCTGCTCGTTTACTCAAAAGATTTGACGGGCCGGCGTCAGTGGTGTTATGGTCGCCGCCGGTCGACCAATCAGAGATCCTGATCAGGGCGACTACATAGCCCCGCACCTGTGCCTTAATCGGTTAAAGGGCCGGATTTGTAAGCCGGAGATCCGGGTTCGAGCCCCGGCAGGTGCATTCGTCAAATCGGGAGACCGGGGAACGGGGCTATGGGGGAGCAGAACCTTTTCGACAGTTTCGACGAGATCGCCGTCCGCGAGGACGGCGAGGTCCACTGGGCAGCGCGGGCGCCGTACCGGCCCGAGCCCGGCTTCGACCTGATGCTGGTGCCGCGGGTCCCCGACTGGTGGGACCACGAGGCGCCGCGCCAGGCATTGGAGCGGATCGAAGCGGAGCCGTGGGTCGACTCGGTCAGCAAGACCGGCGACGCGGTGAGGCTGCGGCTCGACGACGAGTGGCTGGAGACGGCGGGAGCCGAGCTCGAGGCGGGGGAAGGGGCGCTGGCCAACGGCGACCTCGCCTCGGGCAAGAACTTCGCGGTGTACTTCTGGGGCGCAAACACGACCAAGGCGCTGCACGTCGGCCACCTGCGCAACCTCGCGGTCGGCAACGCGATCGGCGCCTCGCTGGCCCAGGCCGGGGGCCGGGTCGAGCACCGCAGCCTGATCTGCGACGTCGGTCGCAGCATGGGCGAGGCGATGGCCGGCGTCGTCTCCAAGGGGGGCGAGGAGCAGGTCTGGCCCGAGGGCGACGAGAAGAGCGACCACTTCGTCGGCAGCTGCTACGCCGACTACGTCAAGGCCGGCCGCAACGGCGGCGACGACGGCGCCGAGGATTCGGTCGCCCGCGAGGAGGCGCTCTACAACGACCGCGCCGACGAACTGATGATGCGGGTGCTCGACGGCGACCAGCAGGCGATCGAACTGTGGTCGAAAACGCGCGCCTGGGTGATCTCCGGCCAGCGCAAGACCCTGGCCCGGCTCGGCGTCGCCTTCGACAAGGTGATCTTCGAGTCCGACTTCCTGCCCGAGGTCGCCGAACTGACCAACCTCGGGCTCGGCGAGGGGACGCTGACCCGGCGCTACGCCGACGACATGGTCATGTACGAGACCCGGCGCGGCGAGCTGGAGGAAATGCCGCTGGTCCGCGCCGACGGCCTGCCGACCCAGCACATGCGGGCGCTCGCGTACTGGTCGGCGGCGCCCGAGCTCGACGACTGCGTCTCGCTGCAGGTCTGCGGCAACGAGTGGGTCTCCCACGTCACCTGCCGGCGCCAGCTGATCGACGCGCTCGGGGTCACCAACGGCAACGGCAACGGCAGCAAGAAGGGCGGCGGCCCGCCGACCCACGACATCTTCCACGGCATGGTCGCCCGCGACCGCCAGTCGATCAGCTCCAGCAAGCAGGGCGCGCTGCTGATCGACGACCTGGTCGAGTGGATCGACGGCGAGATCGCCGGCCACCCCGAGGGCGAGCGGATCCGCGCCGCGCACCCGGCCCCGGACCGGATCGCCGCCCAGGTCGCGCTCGGCTACTTCCTGCTGCACCCGACGACCAAGCAGGTCGACTTCGCGACCGACAAGCTGCTGCGCGAGAACAAGGAGAGCATCGGCTGGGACCTCGCCCGCGGCCAGGCGCACCGCGGCGGCGCCGCCACGCTGGCCGGCGACCGGCCAGCCGCCGACCCCGACTACCGCTTCGCGGTCGTGCAGGCGGAGATGTACCGGCGCCACCTGCGCAGCGCCGTCGAGAGCTTCGACTCGATCCAGCTCGCCCGCTACCTCTCGCACTTCTCGCGCTGGTACTGCGAAGCCGAGCGCCCGCCCGAGGTCGAGCGGGTGGTGCAGGCGGTGCTCGATCGCGGCGCCGCCGGGCTCGGGCTGGGGGGCAGCTGATGCGCACGCTGCTGGTCGACAACCACGACTCCTACACCTACAACGTCTTCCACCTGCTGGCCGCGGCCGCCGGCGAGGAGCCGGTGGTGGTCAACAACGACGCCGTCTCCTGGCGGGTCCTGCAGCGCTCGGACTTCGACGCCTACGTGCTCTCGCCGGGCCCGGGCCGGCCCGAACGCTGGCACGACTTCGGCGTCTGCCGGGACATCCTCACCTACAGC
>JBFXEM010000162.1:0-5486 GCA_050180135.1 Solirubrobacterales bacterium
ACGTGGTCGGCGACCGAGACTCGCAGCCGGTTCACGCGAGGCTCTTCTCGGTCGCCGCCAGTTCGGCGAGGACGCCTTCGGTGTCCTCGCCCAGCAGCGGAGCCCGCCCGCGCGGGGCCAGGTGCTCACCGTCCAGCGCCCAGCAGAGGGCCCCGATCCTCTCCGCGCCGAGAAACGGGTGGGTGACGAGCGCCGTGGCGGTACGACCCGCCTCCTGGAACTGCTCGAAGCTGCGCACGGGTGCCGCTGGGATGCCGATTGCGTTCAGCTCGGCCGCCGCCTCGGCGGGATCGCGCTGGCGCGAGAACTTGGCCAGCGCCGGCTCCAGCGCGGCGCCGGTGTCTACCCCAAGCAGGGACGCGAGTCTGGCCCGCTCGGCCTCGGTGCGGACGGCGACGGCGAGCCATGCATCCTCGCCGGCGGCGGCGAAGTGGCCGTGGGGCGCGAAGGTCGAGTGGCCGTTTGCGGGCGCCGCGACGTCGCCGAGGAGTTGGGCCTCCAGCAGCGGCTCGGTGAGCACGGCGCTTACGCACTCCATCTGCGAGAGGTCGACCAGGCTGCCCTCGCCGCTGAGACGGCGGTGGCGCAGCGCCGCCAGCAGTGCGACGAGTCCGTGGCCGGCGGCGTTGGGATCGGCCAGAGCCAAATTGAAGAGCCCCATCGGCTCGGAGTCTTCGTAGCGGACCAGCGCCTCGAGCCCGGCCAGGCCCGACATCACCGGAGCGTAGCCTCCGGCCGCGCTCGTCGGCCCCGTGCGCCCAGCGGTCGACATCGAGAGCATCACCAAACCAGGGTTTTCGCTGGCCAGATCTTCGTAGCCGAGGCCCCGGTGCTCAAGCGCGCCGGGGCGCATGTTCTCGACGACGGCGTCGCAGGAGCCGACGAGGCGGAGGATCAGCTCGCGGCCGGCACCGGTGGTGAGGTCGACGGCGATGCTGCGCTTGCCGCGGTTGACGGCGGAGAAGTAGCTCGATATCTCCAGCGGTGGGCCCTCGATCGGGCGGCCGTCGCGAAGGCCGCCGCCGCGAGCCCGGGCCGAGTCGGGGCGGGCCTCGTTCTCGACCTTGATCACCTCGGCGCCGAGATCGCAGAGGGCGGCGGTCACGGTCGGTCCCGACCAGACCCAGGTGAAGTCGAGCACGCGGAGCCCCTCCAGCGGCAGAGCCGTCGCCGCCGCGACCGGACGCCGTCGCGAAGGGCCGCCGTCGCGGCTGGCGGCCAGCTCGAAAGGGAGGCCGGGGACCCGCACGGGCCGGGAGCTAGCCGGGTCTTCGATCGTCTCGAAGAACTTGCGGTGCAGGTACTGGGGGTCTCCGAGCGACTCAGCGACGCCGCGCACCGCGGCGACTGGGAAACCATGCTCGCGGCCGAGGGCGCTGAGCTCGTCATAGGTGTGGGAGCGGACCCAGGCGCGCACCACCGGATCGACCTCGGCGACGTGCTCGCGTGCCACCACGCGGGCGTCGGCCAGCTCCGCCCGGTCCGCCCAGGCCGGCTCGCCGATCGCGGCGCGCAGCCCGTCCCACTCGCGCGGCTGCCGGCACATGATCGCGACGGCGCCGTCGGCGCAGGCGAAGATCGCCGCCGGGTAGGAGCCGCCCGAGACCGAGGCCTGGGGGCCGTCGCGGTGCCAGGGGCGGCCGTAGGGGACGAAGTTGGCGGCGATCATCCCCACGTAGTAGCCGAGCACGCCCGCGACCGAGACCTCGACCTCGGTCGGGGTCGCGCCCGGGCCGGCGAAGCCTCCGAGACAGACGATCGCGGCGGCCGCTGCCTCGGAGCCGGCGAGCGCGTCGGGGATATCGAAGGGGATGCTGAGCGGCTCCCGGGTCGGGTCCCCGATCGACCAGCTGGCGCCGGTCGCGGCGCCGACGACGAGCGGCGCCCCGGGCCGGCCGGAGTCGGCACCGGCTGCGGCGAAGTGGGGGATCGAGACCAGCGCGGCGCCGGCGCCGCGGCGTTTGCGCAGGCGGTGGGCGGTGGCGGCGCCGTCGGCGCCATCCTCGGCGAGGACGTCGGTGATCATCAGGTCGGCGGTGGCGGCCAAGCGGTCGGCCGCCGTTGGGGTGACGACGTCCTTGCCCCGGCCCAGGGCCGCTTCCAGCGCCGGCGCGACCGCGGCCGGGGCGTGGGCGGCGAGCGGCGAGTCGACCCGGGCGACGCTGGCGCCCATCCCCGCCAGCAGCCAGCCGCAGTAGGCGCCGGCGACGCGACCGGAGACCTCGAGCACGGTCACCCCCCGCAGCAACTCGGCAGCCATGGTCATCGGTTCACGCGGCGGTCGGGAAAGATTGGCTCCAATCTTGCATCCAGTTGCTAGTGTCGCACACGATGGGAGACGAAGTCCGGATCGGTTGCTGGACCGCCTTCTGGGGCGACACCCCGCACGCGCTCGGCCAGTTGCTTGGGGAGGAGCTCGACTACCTGGTCGCCGACCACCTCGCCGAGATTACGCTGGCGCTGCTGGCTCGAGCCCGCGCCGAGCGCCCCGGCGGCGGTTACGTCGAGGACGCGGTACGGGCTCTGGCCCCGCGGCTTGCGGAGATCCAGGAGCGCGGGATCAAGCTGGTTACCAACGCCGGTGGGCTCGCCCCACGCGCCTGCGCGCAGGCGCTGACGGCGGCGGCCGCCGATGCGGGGCTGGCGCTGCGGGTCGTGGCGGTGGAGGGCGACGACCTGATCGCGGCGCTCCCGGAGCTGCTCGCCGGCCAGCCCCGCGACGCCTTCACCGGAGAGCAGCTGCCCTCGAAGCCGATTGCCGCCAACGCCTATCTCGGCGCTCGCCCGATCGCTGCTGCGCTCGACGCTGGCGCCGACGTCGTCGTTACCGGCCGCTGTGCGGACGCCGCGGTCGTTCTCGGGCCATTGATGCACGAGTTCGGCTGGGGCGACGGGGATCACGACCTGCTCGCCGCCGGGACCCTGACCGGGCACATCCTCGAGTGCGGCCCGCAGTGCGCCGGCGGTCTCTTCACCGACTGGGCCGAGGTCCCGGGCTGGGAGGACATCGGCTACCCGATCGCCGAGTGCCGCGCCGACGGCTCCGCGACGATTGCGAAGCCGGCCGGCACCGGCGGTCTGATCACCCCGGCCACGGTGGCCGAGCAGATCCTCTACGAGATCGGCGACCCCGGTGCCTACGTGACCCCCGACGTCGTCTGCGATTGGCGCGAGGTCGAGCTCGAGCAGGGCGGCGTGGACAGGGTCGCCGTCAGAGGCGCTCGTGGCCGCGCCCCGACCGCCACCTACAAGGCAACGGCCATGTGTGCCAACGGATACCGGGCGCTGGCAAGCGCCATGGTCGCCGGTTTCGACGCTGCCGCCAAGGCGCGCCGCGCCGGCGAGGCGATCGTTGCCCGGGCCGAGCGCCTAGCCGCCGAGGCCGGCTTCGGCCCGTTCGCCGAGAGCTCGGTCGAGGTCGTCGGCAGCGGCGACATCTTCGGCATCCCGACCCGCCCCGACGCGGCAGTGGAAGCTGTGGTCAAGGTCGGTGTCCGCCACCGCGAGCGCGACGCCGTGCGCCTGTTCGCCGGTGAGTACGCGCCGATCGGTCTCGTCGCCCAGGGCATCGCCGGCATGTTCGGCGGCCGACCACGGGTCGCGCCGGCGATCGAGGTGTACGGCCTGCTGGTCGACAAGTCTTCGCTGTCCCCACGGCTCTGGCTCGACGGCGAGGAGGTCGCGGTCGCGGTCGCCCCCGGCAGCCCCGAGCCGGTCGCCGCCAGCCCGAGGCTGGCGGAGCCGCCCACGACCGCGGCGTCGCCGCGCCCAGAGCAGACCTACACGGTGCCGCTGCACCGGCTTGCCTACGGCCGCAGCGGCGACAAGGGCAACCTCGCCAACATCGGCCTGATCGCGCGCCGGCCCGAGTTCGTGCCGCTGATCCAGGCGCAGGTCAGCGCCGCGGTGGTCGCCGCCTTCTTCGCCCACCACCTGGGCGCCGGGGCCGAGGTCGCCCGTTGGGAGGTGCCCGGCTTCGACGCCGTCAACATCGTCATCCCCGATGTCCTCGGCGGCCACGGCGGCACCTCGACCCTGCGCTTCGATCCGCAAGGCAAGGCCTACGCGGCGATGTTGCTGACCCTGCCGATCGCGATCCCGCGTGGCTGGGAGCACGAGCGGCTGCTGTGGGGCACGCCTGCGGGCTAGTCGCTCATGCCGTCGGCAGCAGCCGCAGCAGCGCCTGCTCGGAAGCGCCGCGGTGACGGGCGGAGATCGCGACCAGGGCCTCGCGGTCGAGCCGCCCCAGCGCCGCGATCAGCTGCTCGTGGTCGGCCGTGACGGTCGCCTTTTCCGCCAGCCCCAGCGCCATCCCGCGGTAAGCCGCGGTCATCCGCCACCAGCGCTGGGCCTCGGCAAGCGTCACCGTCAGCGGCGAGAGCGAGAAGATCTGCATGTGGAAGCGCTCGTTGAGCTCGACCAGCTCGGTGAGCTGGTCGGTCGCCTTCATCTCCGCGTCGAGCTGGCGCAGGCTTGCGATCTCCTCCGCTGTGGGCGCCCTTACCGTGCGCAGTAGCTCGCCCTCAGCAAAGCCGCGCAGGCGGTATAGCTGCTCCATCTCGGCGGCGTTGAAGCGGGCGACGAAGTAGCCCTGATTGCGCGAGTAGCTGACGATCTGCTGGGCGCTGAGCGCCTTCAGTGCCTCGCGAACGGGGCCGCGGCTGAGCCCGAGCCTGGCCCCGATCTGCTCCTGGCGGATCGGCTCCCCCGGCAGCAGCTCGCGCTTGGCGATCAGCTCGGCGATCGCGTCCATCACGATGCCGACCGCGTCGCGCCGGTCGGGTCCCGCGGAGACTGTCGGCTCGCTCGTCATCAAGGCACCGCGATCGATCCTAGATGGGGGCGCCGGAGTCAGGCTCAGTCGGGCGCCAGCGCGTCGCGCAGGCCGTCGAGCACCGCGACGTCCTCGATCGTCGCCGGTGGCGGGTCGTCGTGGCCGTCGGCGATTCGCCGCATCGCCTTGCGCAGGATCTTGCCCGACCGCGTCTTCGGCAGCGCCGGGACGATGTCGACCAGCTTGAAGGAGGCGACGGGGCCGACCTGGTCGCGGACGCGGGCGACCAGGTCGGCGCGCAGCTCCTCCGCATCGCCTTCGTGGTCGGCCCTGAGCACGACGAAGCCGCGCGGCAGCTCGCCCTTGAGCGGGTCGGCGACGCCGATCACGGCCGCCTCGGCGACCGCCGGGTGGGAGGCCAGCGCCGCCTCGATCGAGCCGGTCGAAAGTCGGTGCCCGGCGACATTGATGACGTCGTCGGTGCGGCCCATCACGAACAGGTAGCCGTCGGCGTCGAGGTAGCCGCCGTCGCCGCTCAGGTAGTGGCCGGGAAAGGCTTCGAGGTAGGACTCGCGGTAGCGCTCGTCATCGCCCCAGAGGGTTGGCAGCGTCCCCGGCGGCAGCGGCAACCGCAGGCAGATCGCCCCCTCGACGCCAGCCCCGACCGGCTCGCCATCACTGTCGAGGATGCGGACGTCGTAGCCGGGCATCG
>JBFXEM010000163.1:0-5428 GCA_050180135.1 Solirubrobacterales bacterium
AGCGTGATGAGGCCGGCTTCGGCCTGATGCCCGCAAGTACCATGTCGAAGGGCTCGTTGGTGGTCGCAAGAGACATAGCGCGGGCAGGATTCGAGCCTGCGACTTTCGGGTTATGAGGTTTCTAGGCAGGGTTGCTGGGGCTGGTTCTTGGCTTATTCAAGCGGTCCGAGTTGGTCCGGGTTGACCCCACTTTCGCTCAAATTGGTACCCGATTGGTACCCGCAGCCCGCCTTGGTCGCTAACCGATGCTCTTGAATCCACGGTCGGCAAAAACCGCCGCCGCGGCGAGGCCGTGCTGGTCGTCGGGTAGGGCGACCACGCAGTAACGCTGGGCCCGGGTTAAGGCAACGAAGGCGATCCGCTTCTCCTCGGCTTCGCGTGCGTCGATCTCCCCGCCCGAGAGGGCCGTACCCCACAGTTCGGCCTGGGCCGTGTGCTTTTTCGAGCGGGGTCGGTCGATGACGATCATCACCGCCTCGCGGTCTTCTCCCTTTATGTCGTGGACGGTCTGCGCGACTAGCTCCCGCGGCGGCTGAACGAAGATGTCGGATGCGGTCAAACCCTCGTGTTCGGCGGCGGCTGGCAGGGTCTGGGGTCCGGTCCGCAGCGGCTTTGGCGTCAGCTCCTTCGCGGCCTCATGAAGGACAGTGGCGGCGCCCTTGTTCCAGGACACGAGGTCTTGGTCGAGGCTGGGCAGGTCCTGCAAGAGGCGAAACGTGGATGAGCGCACCGCTTCGCGTTGCTCTTCATCGAGCTCTTCGAGGCTTTCGACCTTCCACGCGCAGTAGGCGAGGATCGCTTCGCTGCTTCGGACCTGCTCGCTGGAGAGCGTGGCATGACGCAGCGTTGCGCATGCCGCTCCCAGGGAGATGAGGCGGGCGGACTTCTTTATCGACGGACGGTCGCCGTTCAGCTCTTCGACCAGCTTGCTACCGCGGGCCAGGATGGCCGCTTGGTCGACGTCGATGCCGTGCTCGTCGAGCCGTCCGCGGTAGAGGGCGACGGCGGTCGCCGGCTCAGCGGCCGGATAGTGAATGACCTCCGGCTCGATCGGGCAGGCGGCGTGGACACCAACGGCCTCGTCGGGCTCGGCCCGATCGCAGAAGTGGGCGGCGACGTCACAGATCCGCTGCGAGCATCGGTGGTTCTGCCTCAACGGCAACTTCTCCAGCCCTGCGTCGTCGGCCAGGCGAAGGCAGCCCTTGGCGCTGGCTCCCTGGAACGAAAAGATCGACTGTTCTACGTCGCCGACGAGGACGAGCGAACCGAGTGCTTCCGTCTCGCGGAGCTTTCCCAGCGCGGCGAGCTGCAGCTCCGAGGTGTCCTGAGCCTCGTCGAGCAGCAACTCCTCGAAACGCCCGGCGACGGCCCCAGCGATCTCGGGATGGCGGTCGAGGATCTTCAGCGAGAGCCAGATAGCGTCGTCGAAGCTGACGAAGCCGGCAGCCGCAAGGCGCTTCTTTTCCCTTCTGACGGCCCGCTCAACCGAAGCAATCAGCTCGTCATCGGGCTCGTGGATGGTGTGGGGCTTGTTCTTGACCACGAGGTTGCCGGCAGGATCACAGCGAAAGGCGTCGATGCTGATTCGCTTCTGATTGTTGCCACCGACCGCGACGTCGGGCCAGTTTCGCTCGCGCACCCAGGGACCAGCCTTCACCCCGGCCAGGCCCGCGAACGGGTAGAGGACGTAACGCAGGAGGAAACGGTGGAGGGTGCCAATGAAGTGCTCGGGCCCGAGCACGGTGGCGAAATCGTCGCGGAGCACGGCGGCGATGCGGTCGGCGCCGACGTTGGTATAGGAGCAGACAGCCAGGCGGCGCATTGGCGCCAAGCGCTCGACCCGCGCTGCGGCGGCCCGGGTCTTACCCGAGCCCGGGCAGGCCAGAAGCAGGAAGTTGCCGTCGTGGTCGACGACATCCTGCTGGGCCTGCGTCAACTCTGGCACCTCACCCCTCCTTCGGAATGTCGACGGCGTCAGCGGGCTGGGGCTCGGTGACCCACTCGATCGACTCGCGCAGGAAGTCCGGGACGACGAACTCGCGCTCCTCGTCGCCGAGGAGCTCGGCCAGCTCTTGGGCGAAGCGGCCCTTCACGTCCTTGATCGCCCCCAGGATCGGGTCCGCCGCGGCCTTCGGGTCACGGGAGTCGATCTCCTCGCGGAGGCGCTCGGCGACTTGGGGCTTTACCGCCGCGAGGGCGTCGAGGGCGATCTCGACATTGCCCGCTGCTACCAGGGCCCACTCCAGGGTGTTGGGTGCAAGTCGGACGCGGATGTTGTCTCCTGCGCGTGCGGCCAGTGCCTCGGCCCGGGGGGAGAGTGAGTCTTCGGCTCCAGCGAGATCCTCGGCGGAGGGCTGGCCGTCGGAATCGGAGACCACCGCGAGGCGGTAGGGAAGTTTCTCGGGACCGAAGAGGTCGGTGAAAGGGGGAAAGGCGACCCCGCCGATGTCGATCACGCTGACGCCGTTCTCCACCAGCGAGAGTCCAAGCCGGTGGGCGATCGGGGGCAGCAGCAGCTGCTCGGAGACGCCCTCAACCAAGACCACTGCCCGGGCGAAGAAGAGGGAAGCCTTGGTCACGTCAAGGAAACGGCGCAGGTGGTTGAGCTGTTTTTCGCTGAGACCAAAGTCGCGGGGCGCCCTCGCGACGGGGTTGAGATCTCCGGGAGCGCGAGCAAGAACGACGAGGCGCTCGACCCGAGCCGAAGAGGCGAAGTTAGGCGAGTGCGAGGTGACGAGAACCTGGGTCGGGCCGCCTGCCTGGTCTTCGAGGAAGCGCATCAGGAGGTCCTGGAGCTGCGGGTGCAGGTGCGCCTCCGGCTCCTCGACCAGGAGGACTCGAAGCGCACCGTCTTCGGGGGCGTCTGCAATCGCCGCCAGAAGCACTGCCATGTAGAGGAGGTTGTTGAAGCCGAGTCCGTTTTCGGCCATCTCAAGCGCCTCGAATTGTCCGATTCGAGCTCGAAGGGCGCTTACGACCCTTTCGAAACGCGGATCGGCGAACGCCAGATCCGTCTGTTGGCGAAAGCGCCCGGATCCGGTCATCGCCAATAGGCGCTCGGCGATCTTCCCCTTCGCCGCTTCGACGGCGGGGATCTTGCCGATGGCCTCGTTGGCATTCTCTGCCTCGGCGACGATCCTGTCGCGGTCGCCTTCGGTGGCCAAGGCGGCGAGCAGGTCGACGAGGCGATTCTGGCGGCCAGGGCGCAGGTCGGCGGCGGCGTCGCGGAGCGGATGGAGATATGCAAAGCGGACGCCTTCGCGGGCGTGACGCTCGACCTCGGGGTGCGCGGAGTCGCCGCCGAACCATTGCACCACGACCCTGTTGTCGGGCCGAAGACGTGCGTGAAGGCGCAAGCGCGCGCACCCCGCACCGAGCGATGGCGCCAGGCAGGTGACCATCCGCGCCTGCTCGGCTTCGCTCAGATCGGCGAGCTGAACCTCAAGGTCGAGCTCGGTCGTGGGCGATGCTCCCCGCCCGTCGTGGGCGAAATCCTCGGGCCATAGCCGTCCCCCAGGCCCGGGTTCGCTCTCCGGCTCGAGCACGATCCTGAGCGCATCGATCACGTTGCTCTTACCGGCATTGTTCTCGCCAACCAGCACCGCCAACGGTGCCGGCAGCACATAGGTACCGTCGAGGTTGCGGTAGCCATTCGCCTTCAAGGCGGTGAGCTTCATGCCCCAACCCCCCTCTTGACCGACCGGCACCCCTGCGCAGGCCGGGATCTCCCAATCATCAAATCCCCTGTTCCTTCGCGAGCACAGCGGATCAAATCAGATCCAGTGCCGGAAAATGTCGAATGAGGCCATCGAAGGCGCCGCGCGGGCGACGCTCAGCTACACGCGCAACGTCGCTGCGGCCGGTGGGGATCTGTCCCAGCGACTTGAGTCGAGCGAGTCACCGCGATGGCGGTGCGATACGGCGCCCGGCCGTTCCCTTACGTCGATCAGTCGAGAAGGAGCCGCAGGTCCTCGGCACCGAGGTCGGCATCACGCAGGATGCCGGCGAGGGTGCCGCGACGGAGCTCCCGGTGCAGGGGGACGACGAGCGCGTGCCTGCGCCCCGCCTTCTTCAGGCGGACATGGCTGCCGCGTTGACGGACAATCTCCCAACCTTCCTTGCGCAGCGCCTTGATCAGGCGCTCGCCGGAGACGACCGGCTGACGCGGGCTCACGCCGGCAGGGGAATCGAGCGGCGGATCACGCCGCTGTCGAGCGATTCGCCGTCTTCGCGCAGGCCCTCGACGTAGAGGGCGACCGCCTCGCTGGCGTTCGCCATCGCGTCGTCAAGATCATCGCCCTGGGTGTGGAGGCCGGGAAGGTCGGGCGCGTACACGTGGTAGCCGCCCTCCTCCTGGGGCTCGAAGACCAGCTCGATTTCTTTGGCATGTGCCATAACCGCTCCTCTCTAGCTTACGCCAGCCCGCAGGCCTGCTGGCCTAGCTGGCGTCGTTCTCATCGTCGGTTGCATCGGCGTCTTCCTCGTCATCCTCGGCGGAGAAGGCCGCCTCTGCCCAGCGGGCGCCCTGGACCGGATCGGGCGCGTAGTCGGCGTAGATTTCGGTCGTCTTGTAATCGCGGTGGCCCATCCACTCCTGGATGGTCCGCAGCGGCGCGCCGGCGGCGGCCATCCTCGTGCCGAAGGTGTGGCGGAGGTCGTGGAAGCGGATCGAGCGGACGCCGGCCGCCGCGATCGCGTCCTTGAAGCGCTTCCTCATCTTCGAGGCGTCGAGCGGGCCGCCGGTTTCGGGATGGGCGAAGACGAGATCGTCAGCGCAGGTGAAATTCGAGCGCTTGAAGTGCCCCTTGAGTGCGGCGGCAATTCGCTCGGGCATCGGCACCGATCGGCTAGAGCGCTTGGTCTTCGGGGTACCGAAGCGCCCGCGGGTGTAGTTACGACGGACTCGGACCAGGCACGCCTTCCAGTCGACGTCTTTCCAACGCAGCGCGATCAGCTCGCCCTGACGCAAGCCGGTCATCGCCGCCGTCAGATAGAGCGGCCGCTCGACTCGGCCGAGAACGTCATCGGGGACCTCCCGCAGAAGCGCCTCGAGTTCCTCCAGGTCGATGAAGCGAATGTCGGGATCGGCGCCGTCGGGCCGCGGCCGCTCGGCTTCGGCGACCGCGTTGCCCGGCGCCCACCCTCGCTTCACGGCGAAGGCGAAGAGGCCGTGGAGAAAGTTCAGGTGGTTGCTGACCGTCTTCGATGAGCGGCCCGCCTTCTTCATCGCGCGGACATAGCCTTCGATGTCGGCGCCTTCGTAGCGGTCCGTCGTCTTCTTTGGCAGCCCCTGCTCGGCTTTGTTCAGGATGCCTTCGTAGTCCTGAATCGTGGAGGGCTTGCGTTCGAGGAAGTCGCGGAGGTGGGCGATGTAGGCGTCGCCCACCTCGCGCAGCGTCAGGCGCTCCTGCGGCGTCGGCATGACCTC
>JBFXEM010000164.1:0-5415 GCA_050180135.1 Solirubrobacterales bacterium
AGCCGCGCGTTGAGGTCGGCCAGCTCCGCCTCGCTGAGGAACTTGGCGGTCGGCGAGCGCCAGCCCTCGCCCTCGCGGAACGCCCAGACCAGCCCCTTCGCCCCCAGCTCCTGAGCGCGGGAGATCAGGCCGTCGAGCTCGGAGCGCGGCATCTCCCTCTTGCCGGCGTTGATGCCGCGGATCGCGCCGCCGCCCTCCAGGACCGAGCGGAACACCTTGAACTCGGTCTCGCGCAGCGCCTCACCGAGGTCGACCAGCTCTAGCCCGAAGCGGAGGTCGGGCCGGTCGGTGCCGAACCGCCCCATCGCCTCGTCGTAACACATGCGCCGCATCGGCAGCTCGATCTCGGGGCCGCCGGCGCGCTCGAAGACGCGGGCCAGCAGCCGCTCGTTGACCTCGATGATGTCCTCGCCGTCGACGAAGGACATCTCGACGTCGAGCTGGGTGAACTCGGCCTGGCGATCGGCCCGCGTCGCCTCGTCGCGGAAGCAGCGGGCGATCTGGTAGTAGCGCTCGAACCCGGACATCATCAGCAGCTGCTTGAACAGCTGCGGCGACTGCGGCAGCGCGTAGAAGGAGCCATGCTGCTGGCTGGAGGGGACGAGGAAGTCGCGCGCGCCCTCCGGCGTCGAGCGGGTCAGCACCGGCGTCTCGACGTCGATGAAACCCTCGGCGTCGAGGAACTCGCGAATCGCCGCCACCACCGTGTGGCGCAGTTCGAGCGCCTCGCGCATCTGCTCGCGGCGCAGGTCGAGGTAGCGGTAGCGCATCCGCACGTCCTCGCTGGCCTCGCCCGAGTAGCCCTCGATCTGGAACGGCGGCGTCTCCGAGTCGGCCAGCAGCTCCGCCCCGGTCACCTTCAGCTCGACCTCCCCGGTCGGCAGCTCGGCGTTGACGGTCCCGGGGTCGCGCCGGACCACCGGCCCGCTGGCGCTGAGCACGTCCTCGGCCCGCAGCTTGTGGGCCAGCTCGAACGCCTCGCCGGAGCTGTCGGGATGGAAGACCAGCTGGACGATGCCAGTACGGTCGCGCAGGTCGATGAAGATCAGACCGCCGTGGTCGCGGCGGCGGTTGACCCAGCCGGCAACCCGCACCTCGGAGTCGACCCGGTCGGGTAGGACCGCCCCGCACCAGGTGTCCCGGTAGCCGTTGCCGCGCAGTGGCGAGAACCCGTCCGCGGTCGCCTCGCTCATGCCTCTCCCCCGGTCATCTCGTCGACAAGATTGGCGGTATCCACCGAGCGCTGCTCTCCGGTGTCCATGTCGCGCAGCGCGGCCGAGCCGTCGGCCTCGAGGATCAGCACCTGGCGGGCGCCGATCCGGTTGGCGTGTTTGAGCTGCCCCTTGAGCCCGCGCCCGGCGAGATCGACCTCGGCGGCGAGCCCCGCGTGGCGCAGCTCGACCGCGAGCGCCATCGCTCGCTGGCGCTGGTTCGGGTCGGCGATCGCGACGAAGGCGTCGCGGCCCTCCGGCTCGGGCTCCTCGTCGAGCGCCAGCAGGATCCGCTCGAGCCCGGCCGCCCACCCGACCGCCGGCGTCGCGGGGCCGCCGAGCTGCTCGATCAGGCCGTCGTAGCGGCCGCCGCCGCCGATCTCCGACTGCGCCCCGAGCGCCTCGCAGACGAAGGAGAAGATCGTCCGCGTGTAGTAGTCGAGGCCGCGCACCAGGGTCTTGTCGACGACGTACTCGATCCCGGCGGCCTCCAGCAGGGCCCGCACCTCGGCGAAGTGCTCGGCGTCCTCGCCCGCGAGGCTGTCGACGATCGTCGGCGCGCTCGCCATCACCGCCCGCGTCCCCTCGTGGTCGGAGTCGAAGGCGCGCAGCGGGTTGAGGTCGATGCGCTCGCGCACGTCGCCGGAGAGCTCGCCCTCGTGCGCGCGCAGGTGCGAGCGCAGCTCCTCCAGGTAGGCCTGCCGCGCCGCGAAGGAGCCGAGGCTGCCGAGCCGCAGCTCGACCCCGGGCACCCCGAGCTCGGCGAGCAGGTCGCTGAGCAGCATGATCGCCTCGGCGTCGGCCAGCGGCGAGTCGGTGCCGATGCACTCCAGCCCGAGCTGGTGGAACTGGCGATAGCGGCCCGCCTGCGGGCGCTCGTGGCGGAAGAAGGGGCCGACGTAGGAGAGCTTCACCGGCTGCGCCAGTTTGTGCATCCCGTGCTCGAGGTAGGCGCGGCAGATCGGCGCCGTCCCCTCCGGCCGCAGGGTGAGGCTGCGCTCGCCCTTGTCCTCGAAGGTGAACATCTCCTTGCGGACGATGTCGGTGGAGCGGCCGACGCCGCGTTCGAAGAGGTCGGTGTCCTCGAAGCTCGGGGTGGCGATCGGCTCGTAGCCGGCGCGGGCGAAGATCGCCGCCGCCGTGGCCTCGACGTGCGCCCGCGCCCGCCCCTGCTGGGGCAGCACGTCGAAGGTCCCGCGCGGTGCCTGGAACTTGCTGGCCATGGTGCGAGCGAGCCTAGATGACGGGGGCGGCCGTCCGCCTACCGCGCCAGCGAGCTGAGGAACGGGTTGGAGGCGCGCTCCGCGCCGAGCGTCGTCGTCGTCATGTGGCCGGGGTAGACGACGGACTCGTCGGGGAAGCCGTCCAGCAGGTTGCCGATCGAGGCGAGCAGGGTCGGGGCGTCGCCACCCGGCAGGTCGGTGCGGCCGACCGATTCCTTGAAGAGGACGTCGCCGGAGAAGAGCGCGTCCTCGCCGCGGATCGCGTAGGTGACGTGGCCGGGGCTGTGGCCCGGGGTGTGGACGACGTCGATCTCCAGCCCGGCCAGCTCCAGGGTCTCGCCGCCGGCGACGGTCTCGTCGGCATCGTAGCTCTCGAACGGACCGAAGCCGGGCCAGGGCACGTAGCTCATGATGTCGGCCAGCACCGGCACCTCCAGCTCGGGGCAGTAGACCGGCGCCCCGGTCGCGGCCGCCACCGGCGTCACCGCGCCGATGTGGTCGAAGTGGCAGTGGGTGATCAGGATCGCCTCCACCTCGGCTCCGGTAGCGGCGACGGCGGCGAGGATGCGGTCGGCCTCCTCGCCCGGGTCGACGATCAGCAGCTTGTCGGAGCCCGCTTCGCGCAGCAGGAAGCAGTTCTCGGCCACGGGGCCGACGGTGAGCATCTCGACATCGAGGCTCACTGCTGTTCCCGGGCGCGGATCCGGGCCCGCTCGCGCCGCCGCCACATCGCCATGTCGATGTAGTACCCGGCGGGGATGTAGAAGGCGAGCATGAAGCCGCCGAAGGCGAGGGCGGTGCCGACCGGCCGTTTGAAGAGCAGGATCAGCAGCACGAAGAAGATGACGGCGGCGAACAGGCCGCGAACGATCGAGCTGCGCCAGGTCGGGATTTTGTCGCCTCGCTGCGCCGGCGCTTTGCCTTTCGAGCGCGCGCGGGCTTTCGCCTCCTCGCGGCTGCGCGGCCGGCCGGCCCGCGCTTTGGTGTCGATGCGGCCGCCCTGGGTGCCGCGCTTCTTGCCCTTGCGTCGTTTCTTCGTCTGCGCCATGTGCTGAATTGAATCTAATCGGTCGCGGCGGCGAGTCGCCGCTCGATCACGTGGACGGCGGGGTCGAAGCCACGCATCGGCACGTCGGCCGGGTATCCGACCAGCGACGCGGCCGGGATCAGGCCGACCAGCTCCGCCTCCAGCGGCCGCGCCCCCAGCGGCGCCGCCAGCTCGCGCACGCGCTCGACCACCACCGCGAGCGGCACCGCCAGCGGGTCGTGGACGTTGGTCGAGACCTGGGCGCGGCCGTTGGCGAGCGCCAGCCCGAGCGCCCGCACGCCCGCGATGCCTCCCCCCGCCTCGCGCAGCTCGGCGGCGACGGCACGGGCGACCTCGACGTCGGAGCTGTCGAGCTCGACGTTGAAGGCGGCCAGCGGGGCACGCGCGGTGACCAGGGTGGCGCCGGCGGTGCGGTGCGGTTGCGCCGGCCCGAAGTCGGGCCGCAGCTCACCGGACTCCATCCGCAGCCAGAGCTCGGCGAGGCCGCCGTTGCGGAAGTAGGCCCGCTCGCTGCGGCCGGCCCCGCGAGCCAGCTCGCCATAGAGGAAGACGGGGATTCCGAGGGCGCCGATCTGGGTCGCGGTGGCCAGCGCCGCGGTCCGCGCCGCCTCGCGGTCGCCGGCCTCCAGCCAGACCAGCGGACAGACGTCGAGGGCGCCGATCGCCGGGTGCACACCGCGGTGCGCGTTCATGTCGATCGTCTCCAGCGCCTCCTCGGCGCCCAGGGCCAGGGCCTCCTCCAGCGCCCCGCTCGGCCCGGCCAGAGTGAAGACGCTACGGCCGTGGTCGGCGTCGGAGTGGCGGTCGAGCAGGGTGACGCCGGCGGGGCGGGCAAAGGCGGACCCGAGCCGGTCCAGGCGCTCGCGCTCACCACCCTCCGAGACGTTGGGGACGGCGAGGAGTGTCGCCACGTCGCCGATCCCTCAGACCAGTAGGTCGCCGCCGCTGACGATCGTCTCGCCGTCGATTTCGACCGTCGGTTCGAGCAGCACGCAGTCGAGGTGGACGGGGACCTGGACGGCGCCGCCGATTGCCGCCGAGGCGCCGAAGGCGACGTGGGCGGTGCCGAGGATCTTCTCGTCCTCGAGGATGTTGCCGGTCAGGATCGCCTCTTCGTTGGTGCCGATCCCGAGCTCGGCGACGCTGGTGGCCTGCGGCCCGTGGGCGGTCAGCAGCTCCATCAACCGCGAGCCCTCGGGGCCGGTGGCATCGGTGATGTGGCCGGCGCGGACGGTCAGCGAGGTCGGCGTGTCGAGCAGGCCGACTTCGGCGATCGAGCCGTCGACGACCAGCGTGCCCTCGGCCGTCCCCTCCAGCGGCGCGATGAAGCCCTCGCCGGAGGGCAGGTTGCCGAAGGCGCCGCGGTTGCTGAGTTCGCCGGCGTCGACGATCCCGAGCCGGCCCTCGAGGCCGAGCCGCAGGTCGCTTCCGTGGCGACAGGTGATGCGCACCTCCGAGCCGCCGTTCATCGCCGAGACGATCGCCCAGCCGCGGCGACGGATCTCCTCCAGGTCGGCGGTCATCAGCCGGATCAGCATCTCCTCGGTGACGCCGGGCAGGCTGCCGACCCGGACGCCGGCCTCGCTCGCCACTTTGCGGGCGGCGGTGTGGGAGAGCGACTGGATCGTCGGCGCCAGCACCACGTCGGCCGCCGCCATCGCCGCGGCGACCACGCCGGGCGGCTCGGCCGCGGCCGAGTCGCGCTCGCTCATCACCGCCAGCGTCGCGTCGGCGCCGTCGCCCTGGGCCTCGATCCGCATCAGCGCCCCGATCTCTTCGGTGACGGGGTTGCAGACGACCAGCACCTCCTCGCCCGGGTTCACACCCATGCAGTGGCGAACCACGGTCCGAATCGCGCTGTCGAGCTCGGTGCTCACGCGCCCCACCCTATCCGCCGCAACCGCCCCGCCTCAATCGTCGTCGTGCCTGTGGT
>JBFXEM010000165.1:0-5392 GCA_050180135.1 Solirubrobacterales bacterium
TGTTCAGGATGCCTTCGTAGTCCTGAATCGTGGAGGGCTTGCGTTCGAGGAAGTCGCGGAGGTGGGCGATGTAGGCGTCGCCCACCTCGCGCAGCGTCAGGCGCTCCTGCGGCGTCGGCATGACCTCCCGCATCAGCCGGCGCAGCTCCTCCTCGGCCTGGGCCTTGGTCAGCCCATCGCGGGTCCCGGGCTTGCGCTTCGCACCTACCTTGCGCTTGACCTGACGGTCACCGATGCGCCATTTCCCGTACCAAGAGCCTCGGTAGACGAAGAGCGACCCAGAACCGTAGGAGCGGCGGCTGTCGCCGGGCTCACTCATTGCCCTCCCCTACGCCCGCCCGCCGGGTGACTCGATCTCCTCGAGCCAGGAAAGGACGGACTCGGGTCTGTAGCGACGGCTGCGCCCCAGTGAGACGGTGGGGATGCGCCCTTCGCGGGAGAGCTGCCAGATGTACTCGTGCGAGACGCCGAGCATGGCCGCCACCTCGTGCGCGGTCCAGAGGGCGCCGTGGACACCGATGCCCTCCGGGCTGCGTGTGCGATCGACGGTCGCCATCAGGCACCGTCGGCTGCGTAGCGCGCTCGGTCCATGCAGGTGAGACGGAGCGCAAGGCCGTTTCGTCCCACCCAGGGATGCGATTTCCGTTCATCACATACACAGGTCGGCCGGGACGAAAACTCGCCCCTCTTCGGATGGATCGCGTCGTCTGCCCGCCATGCCCGGGACGGGCGGGAAGACGTCGCTCAGCGAGATCACATCGGAAAGTCCCGGCCGGCAGGGAGGCTGAGTCAACCGGTGACTGTTCTTACGTAGTCATCCCCGCGATCGACGACTAGGGGAGCGTCCCGACCTCATCACCGTGCGGCCCAAAGCGCGTGGGAAAGTTCTCCACCCAGAGATCCGCGCGAAGGACGCTGAAGGTGGTCACCGGCGTCTTCCGACGGAAGGCGTGAATTCCTGAAAGCGCCTCCCAGCCAGGTTGATCATCTCTGCTTTTGTCGGGCCACTTTTCCCCCTTCGCCTGACTGATGCCGGCGGCCAGATCGGCGACGCTTCCCGGCCCCGGTGCGGCACTGCTCGCCGTGAAGACGAACGTTTGGTAATGGCCCGGGAATCCGTAGTAGCGGTCTTCCGAGTAGAAGAACGAACGCGCGCCCACCGCAGCCTGAAAACGACAGCCTAGGAATTCTGGGTCGTCGAGCTCGGCGAATCTGGTACGACCTAGCCGCAACTTGAACGCAGGCACGAAGGGCTCGCCAAATTGCTTCTTATGGCGACGCTTCTCCCGCCAACCGATGTTCCCGGGCACTTGAAAGACAGGGTGGAAGTTCCGACGCCTCACGGTCACCGAGAAGGCGAGGACCGTTTCCTCGAGGTCACATATGACCTGGACGTAATAGTCCCTGTCGATGAAGATCGCTTCGACGAAGGACATCGAGATGAAGATGTCCTGGATCTCTTCACCCTGCTCCACATGACCCGGATCGCCCCGCCGCACGACGGTTCGGTAGTTGTCGTTCTTAATGGTCTGACGGATCGCCGGCGGCTCCCCTAGGACGGCAACGAAAAAGCTGAGTTGCGCACCGGTCCCCAATCGGCCAAGGCGCGCATAACGATCGCGACGTCTACCGATAGTGCGACGGACGAAGCTTTTGGCGGCTGCATTGAACGCGATGAGCGCTACGACCGCGCCCAGGATCGCCCCCGCGTCCTCGACGATGTTGTTGATTGCGGCGACCATCAGCACATCGATTAGCTTCGCCAGCCAACAGGACGGCAAGCCATCACCTCGCCCTACAACCCCGGCGGATGACTAGCGATAAACCCGGCCTTGGAATGCTCCGCGTAGCCGGGGCCGTGGGCGTAGTTCGTTTCCGAGGTCCCCCAGTCCCGACCGGCGATGGTGATGAAGACGTGGACGCCGTTTGACCAGATCGTGACGCGCTGGCCGGGGCCACTCGGGTAGACATTGGCGAATTCCCCGGAGACGATCCCGCCGGGGTCCTTGTAACCGGAGAGGATCAGGAGCCAGCGCACCGCTCCCGAGCAGTCAAGGCCCTGCGCACTTGACCCGTAGACCTTCTCGTTGCTGGCGTTCCAGCAGTATTCGCCGCCCGAGGGTCCGGGCTTCGGCCCATGACCCCCGCCCCAGCAGTAAGGGAGGCGGCGAGACTCGATCCAGCGGGCGACGCTTTCAACCCGCTCTAGGCCCTCGCCTTCGATACCGACGCCCGCTTCGCATTCGCCGGCGGCGAGCTCCCCGAGTTCCTCGGCTTTGGCAAGGACCTCATCGACGTACCACCAAGCGTGGTTGTAGCCGTAGAGCGCGGCCCGCCAGTCGCCCGGCGCTCCGTGGTAGCGGAGCAGGCGGGCGGTGGCGAAGATCGAATCGGGGACCGAGTACGGGTCCTTGACTCCGTCTCCGTCGGCGTCGACGCCGAACGGCGGCCAGCTTTCTTCGAGGAACTGACCGGGGCCCATCGCCCCCATGTAGTTGGTCGTTCCGGGCTGGACGCCGGGCAAGGTGGAGCGGCCGTAGTCGGACTCGCGCCAGTGGACCGCGGCGACGATCGCAGCCCCGCGGGGACCGAGGCGATAGCGCTCGGCTGCCTGCGTGAGCCAGGGGAAGTAGTTGGCCGGCACCTCCCCGGCCTCCCCGGGGGCGACGGCGCAACTCGCGCCGGACTGGCCGACCGCGGAGCTGGCGGCGCTGATGAACAGGCCGATGAAGATCAGCAGCGCGAGCAGGCCGGCGAGCGCGATCAACGCCGCTTTGACCCCGAGCAGGCCAGCGCCAACGCGCAGCGCGAGCTGCGCGGCGGCGCTCGCCTCGGATCGGCGCCCGCTCACTCCGCAGCTCCTGCAGCCAGCCACCGCCCTTCGCGCAGGACGAAGACGAAGGAGAGTTCCTCGGGTCCGTCGGGTCGTCGGGCGGCTCCCCGGACGAGGGCGCGGTCGACGTCGCGGTCGAGGAAGCCCGATTCGACCTCGACGATCCGGGCGGCGCCGACGGGGCCGCCCGGTCGGGGAGGGTCACCGAGTAGCTGACGGCCGAAGCCGTCCGTCGCCAGTCGACCAAGAGACCTGGCGACGGACGGCGGGAGGTCGCCGACCTCATAGCGCAGATAGGCGGCGATGAACGCGGTTGCCGCCTTGTGCAGCTGCGTCTGACGCCGACCGGCGCGGGCGATCAGTCCCGAGTTGGGCGAGGCCAGAGCGGGGCGTGCCGAGCTGGCGGGCGCGGGGGCCGAATCCGGGCCAGCCGGGGCGAAGATCAGGGCGAGCGCGATCAGCGCCGCGGAGACGACGACGAAGGCGGCGGTCCGAGCAGTCGAGGGCATCAGGCGCCGCCTCGGGAGAGGTTGCGCCGATGCGAGGCGTCGGACGAGAGCCGACGCTGCCGGCGCAGCCGCGCGAGCCGCTCGCGGCGCTCCGCCGGCGATTCCTCACGGCGCTGCTCGATGCCCTCGGCCAGACGGCGAGCACGGCCGCGAACGCGGCCCGGCTCGCCGCTGGCAACCTCGAGGCGGCGCTCATCGCGGGCGCGCGCCTTCTCGATCCCTTCTATGGCACGCTCGCGCTCGCCGCCGCGCAGTTCCTCGAACTGGCGGCGGTCGAGGCCGATCCGGTGGGCGTGGTCTGCGGGGTCCGATGAGCTGCGCAGCAGCTGTCGGTCCTGGGCCGCGAAGCGGGTGAGGTCGGCCGTGGAGAACCGCTCGCCGGTCTCCTCCTTCGCCAGCGCGGCACGATCCAGCAGCCCTTTCGCCGACTCATAGCGCCGCCACTCGGCCTCGGTCGGCGGGCGGGTCGAGGGCGCGGCGGCCCCCGCCCGGCGCGGCGCGGCCGTGAGGTCGCCCCGCGCGCTCGGCGGGCTGACCTGCTCGCGCGGCCAAGTCTGTGCCGATCGCCCCTCGAAGGCCGCGACCGTCCTCTGCGCCTCGCCGTGGCGGCGCTCGGCCAGCGCACGGGTCGAGGAACCGAGCGACTCGCGGGCGGTCTGGGTCGTCAGCTCGCCGCGCTCGGCGCGGCGAGCGCCGACCCAGCCCGCCCCACCGCGGGCAGCGCCGCCCGCGCCCCGGGCGACACCGCCGAGCGCGCGGCCGCCCTGGCGCAGAGCGCCGCGGGCGAGGCCGAGTGCGGCGAGCTGGCCGACCACCCCTCGGCCTGCCAGCTGCTCGGCCTCGCCGACCTTGAACCAGCCGACCAAGTGCGCGCGCTTCAGGAACACCGCCCAGGTGAAGGCGCAGGCGAGCAGGAACCCGGTGGCGCTGCCGCCCGGTCCTTCGACCTGGCCGAGGATCGTGATCCCGAGCAGGACGATGGAGAGGAAAGCCGCGTAGATCACCTTCGCGATCACCGCGCCGAGGAGGGTCAGACCCCAGGCCTTGAAGGCGCGGCGGCCGGCGTCCCCGAGCAGCGGGAAGAACAGCGCGAATGGGGCGGCGAGCAGGAGGACGAAGGCAATCGCTGCCTGGCTGAAGAGGCGGATCGCCAGCCAGGCCAGGAGCAGGACGGCGCCAAGCAGGCCGATCGCGAACAGGGCCAGCATCGAGAGCCGGGTCAGCACCCCGTCGCCACCTTGCGCGGCGACCTTCGCCTTGAAGGCGTCGTTCTTGTCGAAGAAGTCCCAGAGCGCCTGCCTCGCCGGGCTTCCCGGCGAGGAGCGCAGGTAGAGGTCGATCACGCGGCGGGGCTTGCCGTAGCGCTGCGCGGCGAACTGCGCGCAGGCGTCCTTGGCCTCCTCGGCGCCGAGGTCGGAGAGCTCGGCGACGAGGGCGAGCGCGCCCTCGTCCTCGCAGAACTTCTCGTCGGCCTTCTCGACGGCCTCGGCCGGAGGCCGAGAGAGCGCCCAGCCGACGTCGGAGAAGTCAAGGCCGGCGAAGGGCACCTCGACCAGCCGCGCCCAGACGCTCGACATGGCTTCGGCGTAGCTGCCGGAGGGCCGCGAGGCGGTGCCGGACTGCGGGGCGCCGATGATGCCGAGGGCGACCCGATCCGACAGCGAGGCGAGGCGGCCGACCGACGCCTGCGGCTGCTGCACCACCCAGAGGCCGACCGCGATCATCGCGATCGCGGCGAGGGTGCCGGCGACCCCGGCGGCGACCTCGCGGCGGACGATGCCCTTGTAGGCGAACCAGATGCCGCCGCAGACGACCGCCGTGGTCAGCCACGGCTGCGTGACCCGCGAGTACAGGCGCCCGACCGCGGCGGCGATCTCGTGCATCGACTCGCCGTCGGCGAACGGGTTCAAGCCGAAGGCCAGTCCGAGCAGCGCCAGGACCAGCTTGAGGACGAAGATCAGCCCGAGCCAGAGGCCGTTGAGGATCATCACGAACCCCTTGGTGAAGGTCCCCGTCGGCGCGTCGACCCCGGTGTCGATGAAGATGTCGA
>JBFXEM010000166.1:0-5389 GCA_050180135.1 Solirubrobacterales bacterium
ATGCCTTCTTGAGTTGGATTAGGACCTGTGGAAAAGGCAGAGGATCAAGGCGATTCGGCCTGGTGCCGCGGTTTCCACCCTGTGGGAGCGGCTGTGGGAAAGGGCGATTCTTGCACCGACATCGGCCATTAGGCGGAACCGCGGGCCGGGTTGTGGATTGCTCCGCGTAACTCCTCCACGCGGGCGGCGAGGCTGGCGTCGTCGTCGATTCCGGCTTCGACCCGCCGCAGCGAGTTGAGCACGGTCGAGTGATCGCGACCGCCGTAGAGACGGCCGATCTGCGGCAGCGAGAGGTCGGTCATCTCGCGGGTGAGGAAGATCGCGACCTGGCGGGCTCGCAGCGGAGTCGCGGCGCGGCTGGAGCCGACCAGCTCGGCGCGGGAGATCCCGTAGCCCTCAGCGACGCGCTGCTGGATCTCCTCGGCGGAGGTTGCCGCGGCCGAACGGGTCCTCGGGATCACCTCAGCGATCAGCTCGGAGCTGAGCGGGCGCGCCATCAGCGAGGCGTGGGCGATCACCCGGGTGAGGGCTCCGTGGAGCTGGCGCACGTTGGCGTCGATGCGGTGGGCGAGCTCGGCGAGGGCGCCGGTGTCGGCGATCTCGACTCCGGCCTCCTCGACCAGGCGCCGCAGCACGGTCAGGCGGGTGGTCAGGTTGGGAGGATCCATCGCCACCGTCAGCCCCCACTCGAAGCGGTCGCGCAGGCGCGCGGCCAGGGTCGAGAGTTCGCTGGGGATGCGGTCGGCGGAGAGGACCAGCTGGCTTCCCGACTCATAGAGGGCGTTGAAGGTGTGGAAGAACTCCTCCTCGGTCGCCGGCTTGCCCTCGAGGAACTGGACGTCGTCGATGAGGAGCACGTCGATGTCGCGGTAGCGCGCCTTGAAACCCTCGGCGCCAGCGGACTTGAGGGCAGCGACGAACTCGTTGGTGAACGACTCGGCGGTCGTGTAGCGGACGCTCAGGGCCGGGGCGTTGGCGTCGAGGTAGTTGGCGATCGCCGCCAGCAGGTGGGTCTTGCCGAGGCCGGGGGGACCGTGGAGGAAGAGGGGGTTGTAGGCCTCGGAGGGGGCCTCGGCGACCGCCAGGGCGGCCCCGTGGGCGAGGCGGTTGCCCGGCCCGATGACAAAGCGGTCGAAGGTGTAATTGGGGTTGAGCTGAACGCCCCCGCCGGCAGAGGTGTCCTCGCCGCCGCCGCGCGGGGTCGCGAAGCTGACGCGCTGCAGCGGCCCGCCGGAGTCGGCCAGCGCTTCGGCGATCAACGAGGCGTAGCGGCGCTCGGCCCAGGCCCGGACCCGCTCCTCGCCGGCGGTTAGGTAGAGGGTGTCGCCGGCGGCACCGGCGACACGGAGGGGCTCGAACCAGATCCGGTAGGTGGACTCTGGAACCGAAGCCCGTAGTCGCTCCTGGGTCGCCCGCCAGAGGGCGTCGAGATCTTGGTTTGAGGGATCATCAGGCACTCGGTCGGCGACCATAGCGGCGTGCCTGGTGGGCGATCCTCGCCGGGTCGCAAAACCCGCAGAAAAGATTTCAGGCCGGCGTCCGTATACTTCTCGACCCCATGAAGCGGACCTATCAGCCGAAGAAGCGCAAGCGCGCGAAAACCCATGGCTTCCGAGCCCGGATGAGCACGCGCGGTGGACGCGCGATCCTCTCGCGCCGCCGGCGCAAAGGGCGCAAGCGCCTCACCCCGTAGATGGCGTCGAAGCGACGGCGCCTGTCGCGCAGCGGCGAGTTCGACCGCGTCTATCGCGACGGTTCATCCCATGCGACCCGCTACCTCGTCCTCTACACCTTCCCTCGCCGTGACGAAGGGAGCGACGACGTGAGGCTGGGAGTCTCAGTCAGCCGCAAGGTTGGCGGTGCCGTCGAGCGCAACCGCGTCAAGCGGGCGCTGCGCGAGGCCTTCTGGGCGCTCGCCGACCGGCTCCCCGAGCGCACCGATTTTGTCATCGTCGCGCGCTCGGAGATCAACGACCTGATCGACCGGGAGGGACCCGCGGGGATCACCCAGAGCCTGGAAGAGGCACTGGCCGGCGCTTCGCCGAAGGGGCGTTCCACGTGAAACGGGTCGTCCTGGCTCCCGTGCGGGCCTACCAACGCTGGATTTCGCCAGCCCGCCCACGCCGCTGCCGCTATGAGCCGACCTGTTCGGCCTACGCGGTCGAGGCCGTCGAGCGCTTCGGGGTCGTGCGCGGCCTGATTCTCGCCAGCTACCGCCTGGTTCGCTGCAACCCCTTCAACCACGGTGGCTTCGATCCGGTGCCGGACCGCTTCACCCTGCGCGGCCTGGGCCACGTTCACCCCGCTGAGTACCACGGGGAGGCGAAGGTCTGATGCAGCTTCCTCTCGCGCTCCAGCTCGCCCCCCAGTTCCTCGTCGACATCGCCGACGAAGTCCTCGTCTTCTTCCACGACTCGGTCGGCGTCTCCTGGGGATTCTCGATCGTCCTGCTGACGGTCTGCATGCGGACGCTGCTGATCCCGCTGACCTACAAACAGCTGAAGGGGATGAGGGCGCTCCAGGCTCTGCAGCCGCAGATCAAAGACCTCCAGGCCAAATACAAAAACGACAAACAGCGCATGCAGCAGGAAATGATGCGCTTCTACAAAGAGAACAAAGTCAACCCCTTTGCCTCTTGCATCCCACTGCTGGCCCAGCTGCCGGTCTTCATCACCCTCTTCTACGTCCTCCAGCACGACCTCCGCGAAGACATCTGCGGCCAGACGGCGGAAACCTGCAGTCAGTTCGCGGTCCAGCAGGGACACTCCGCCGGGTACTTCGGCGAAAGCTTTCTCTTCGTCGGCGACCTGACCGCGAAGGCGACCGGCGCCGAACTGATCGCGCTCCTGGTCATCTACGTCGTCACCCAGTTGACCTCGGGCCTGATCATGTCGGTCACCGCCGACAAATCTCAGCGCACGATGATGTTCCTGCTGCCGCTGATCTTCGTCCCCTTCGTGATCAACTTCCCGGCCGGCTTGCTCGTCTACTGGATCGCGACCAACCTCTGGACCATCGGGCAGTCGATCGTGATCCAGAAAGTGATTCCGGCGCCAGTGGCGGCGACCCCGGCGGGAGCGGCGGCCATTGCCGAGGCGAAACCGCCGCCTAAACCGCCGAAAAAGAAGAAGCGGAAGCGGTAGGAGTCGGAGCGTGAAGGGGGTCCGGTGGGTCCCTTCGCTTAACTTTTTGGTGGGTCGCCTCCCGCCGTCCGAGCTTGGGGGCGCCCAAAAAGTGCAAGACGCTTCGGGACCCACCGGACCCCCTTTGAAGCACAGCGAGCTCCTCGTTCCTTGAAGGGGCGGCTCTCGCTGAGTTGGCGCTGGGACGGGGTTAGCCGCGGGGGCGCTTCTTGGCTATGCCGGGGCGTCTGGGGAGGTCGGATGGCGTGGGGCCGACCTTTTCTATGACGTGGAGGTGGCGGTGTGCGGAGCCGGCACGGCCGCCGACGTCGAGGACTTGCTTGGGGGCCATGGCCAGGGACTCTGCCGCCCGCTCGAGCTGGGCTTCCTCGCCGGGGTCGCGTTTCCCCTTCCAGGCGACGAGGGCGCCGCTTGGCTTCAGCAGCGGGCTGGCGAGCTCGGCGAGGGTCGAGAGGCGGGCGACGGCGCGGGCGGTGACGATGTCGTAGGCCTCGCGCCCGCGGTCCTGCGCCCACTCCTCGGAGCGGCGGTTGACGACGGTGGCGTTGGCGATGGCGGCCGCCTCGATCGCGCGGTTCATGAACTCGCACTTGCGGCCGACCGACTCGATCAGGTCGACTTGGGCGTCCGGCAGGGCCACCGCGAGGACGAGGCCGGGGAAGCCGGCGCCGGCGCCGACGTCGGCGATTCGCCCGCCGTCGTGCAGGACGGGAACCTCGAGGCCGGTGAGGCTGTCCTCGACGTGGACCTTCCAGGCACGCTTGTCGACGACGGAGCTGACGGAGGCACGCTCCTCGGCGAGCAGCGCGAGGACGGTCTCCAGCGATTTGCGACCGGCGTCGTCGAGGGCCGGCACGCGCTCACCGCTCACTCGGAAACGAGCGGGGCGACGACCACGCAGCGGTGGGGCTCGTCGCCCTCGCTGTAGGTCTCGACTCCGGCGCGGCCCTTGAGCCGCTCGTGCACGACGCGACGCTCCTGGGCGCTCATCGGGTCCATCTCGACGACCCGGTTGCTGCTCAGCGCCTGCTCGGCGGCGCGGTCGGCGCGGCCCTCGAGGGTCTCGCGCCGGCGCTCGCGATAGCCGGCGGCATCGACGATCACCCGCTTGCGCTCACGCAGGCCGCGAAAAGCCGCCTGGTAGCAGAGCAGCTGCAACGCATCGATCGTCTGCCCCCGTTTGCCGATCAGCAGGCCGTAATCGGCGCTGCCCTTGACCGTGACCGCGATCCGGTCGTCGTCCTCATCGACCTCGACGTCGCCGTCGAGGTCGAGCTCGTCGAGCACGCCCTCGACCAGCTCGCGGGCGCGCTCTGCGGGATCGTCGGGCCAATCGGTGGACTCAGGCACGGCCCGCAGGCTATCCGACCGATCGCTGACGCGTGCAGATAAGAGAACCTGGGTTCCCCTTCCCCCTCCTCTAGGCTGGCCGGGACATGGGCAAGGTCTACGCGGTGGCGAACCAGAAGGGCGGAGTCGGCAAGACGACCACCGCGGTCAACCTCGCTTCCTGTGCTGCGGCCGAGGGTCAGCAGACGCTGCTGGTCGATCTCGATCCCCAGTGCAATGCCACGGTCGCCCTGGGCGGCGAAAAGGAGACGCACCCCTCCTCATACGACTGCCTGACCGGGGACGACTCGGTTGCCGCCGCCGCCCGCCCCGCCGGCCCGGACAACCTCTGGTTGGTTCCGGCCAGCCGCGATCTGGCCGGCGCCGCGGTCGAGCTGCCCCGGATCCAGGGCTCGGAGACGCGCCTGCGCGAGCGGCTTGGGCCCGTCCGCGAGCGCTTTGCCGTCACCCTCCTGGACTGTCCGCCCTCGCTGGGCCCGGTTAGCGTCAACGCGCTCACCGCCGCCGATCGCGTCATTGTTCCGGTGCAGGCCGAGTACCTGGCGCTGGAGGGCCTGGTTCAATTCCTGGAGACGCTGGGGATGATCAGGCAGCAGTTGAACCCTCAGCTGGAGGTCTCGGGTTTGCTGATCACCATGTACGACGAGCGCACCAGACTTGCCCAGGACGTCGAGTCCGAGCTGCGCCGTCATTTCGGCGAGATGGTGTTCGAGACCGTGATCCCACGCAGCGTGCGAGTCGCCGAGTCGCCGAGTTATGGTCTGCCGGTGACGGAGCACGCCCCAGGATCGCGCGGCGCGATCGCCTACCAGGCCCTCTCCAGGGAGCTCGCGAGCCGTGGCTAGCGGCACCAAACGAGGGATCGGCCGCGGACTCTCGGCGATCCTTCCCGAAGT